>JBFLYJ010000225.1:0-5789 GCA_040756635.1 Nitrospirota bacterium | reverse complement strand
TAAAAAGACCTCCGGTGTCTCTGAGACATCAACGGAAAAAGACCTCATGTGAGTACAGAGGCCGTCTTTAATAATCACCAGACTGGCGTGCTTTTTGTCGATGTAGATAGAGATATTCATCTCGTCTTTTTTCCCTAATATGGCCGAACGTCTCACGATCCCTATGATGTCCTGCCAGCCTCCCACCGAGACACCGCTTAACTCGATCGAGTTCAACACGGCGAAAGACGATATGGTAATAGCGTTGGCCTGAAGGGACAGCTTCCCGAGATAGTCCTTTATCATGTTTATCTTATCTTTCTGGACAGCGGCAAATACCACCGAGTTGGCGGTCCCTTTCGATTCCAGTATCAGGAAGTCGTAGACGACATCATCTATCTCAAAAGGTATATGGCGCTCTATCTCAAACTTCATCAGGTTGGCAAGCGCGCCCTTGCCCTTGCCTTTCATCGAAGGTATGTCTATGAACTTCGTGATCGCCCATCTTTCAGGGACACTGACAAAGATCTTGTTTACATTTGTCCCGTGCCTGCTTATGAAACCCCGGACATCATCAGAGACGCTCTCTTCGAATTTCAGGGGGAAAGTCGAAGTCGCCATGAGAGTTATTCCCGATAACCTGTTCTTGAGATACGTAAGAACTATGGAATCCTCTTTAATTTCTATTCCGAGATACGTACCGAATATACTATCCAATAATGTTGTCATTCCAGTATAGCGTCTCCAGTTTGTTGTCTTTTACGCGCACTACGGCCTTGATCGATCTCTTTATTGTTCCGTCCGCAATCGTCCCGGTAGAAACGATCGAAAAAACCACCGAGGATATTTTACCATTATACATCGGCATAAGAACCGGTCCGACGGATCTCTGACTCGAGATATTGTTGGCCGCGTCAACCCCGAATACCGCCTCAAGGACGACTGTGGAAGCGGTATTTATGTTTATCCCTTTCGTATCATACACCGTAAAGTATTTTTCTGCCGCCGCATATGTCTTTTCTCCCTCGGCTCCCTCTTCCGCATTCTTTGAACCGTAGAGGTATTCGTTCTTCATCCCTTTTACAAGCAAAAGCTCCTCGATCGAATCCATGGGGCCGTCTTTGCAGCTGTAGGGTTTATCCAGAGAACGGTAGTAGTCCTCCTCCGCCCCGTTAAGCATATGCAGATCGTCCGGGTCACGCCAGTCTATAACGGAATCCGCGATGGTATCCACTTCGGTCGAATCGATGCCCGTATCAAGAAAAATATATTTCAGCCTTTCGACAGACTCCGTATTGATATTCAGTTTACTGTCCTCATCGGAAATCGTATATTTAAAACTCCCGTTTCCCAGCGTGTCCTCTCTTACGGGCTTCCCCTTTTCTTCGGTGTCGATCCCGAAAATCAGCTCGTTATCTTCACCGAGGTAAACAACCGCGTTGGGCTTGGCGGAAATCAGCTCAAGCTTTGCCTCTTCTATGCCCGCAAGCGCAAGCTGGTAAGCCTCTTCTTCTTCCTTGAAATTCCTCGCGATATTTATCTCGGTCCTCATTGAATATGAAAATTCTCCGACAATAGCGATAAGGACGACTATTATCCATATCACAATAACGAGGGCGACCCCTCCCCTGTCATTATTAATCACGCCAAATCGACTATCCCTGTGTATTTGCATCCTCTTCATCTTCCATTAAACCCATCGGTATTGTTATCAGAAACGGCTCAAAATGGGAAATCTTGACCCTGACCGCCGCGGGCAGCTGCTTGCCCGGTTCCCACGAGTCTTTCCACTCATTGTCCTGAAGCGACAGATAAGCGAATTTGATCTCTTCAATGCCGCTGTCCACAACCTCTTCGTCCCCCTTCAGGCTGTCGTCCAGTTTCTTGTCCGGCAAAATACCTTCTTTAAGTAAAAGGTTCCCGTCCTTGTGAGAATACCTTATCCATTTAAAGCCCCCAAAACCGGGATCGGTCAGCGCGGTCACGAACATGATGGAGTTCTCTTTCCCCTCGAACACCGCGATCTTTTCATTGTCTTCTTCAACCATATACGGGTACGCTGATTTGATCTGCTGTGAAAGCAGACCCGACAGGACACGGAACCTCTGCGTCCATACCGTTTCCTGCTCGCCCTTCTCCCAGGCGTTCATTCCCAGCCTGAACCCGTTTCCTATTATCAGGATGATAAGAGGCAATATCGTCACCGCGATAATAAGTTCAAGGAGCGTAAAACCTTCTTCCCTTTTCACAGTTTCTCTTCTCCCGTCAGCATTTTGAGACTGACCATCTCTATGGACTTCTGCTGCTTCAGTGTCTCGGGCCAGATTATCTTTACTACCAGCTTCTGCAGTTTATATTCCGATTCATCGATCTGCCTGTAATCCTGGACCTGGGTTTCCCATTTGAATCCATCCTCGAATGTCCCGCTGTCATTATCAAGGGTCGATGACAGTTCCTCCATTTTGTCCTTTGCGTGGACAATCGCTATAGTGTAGTCGCATGAGGCCTTGGCGGATTTCAGGCCCGCCGAAAAAAGCTGCATGATCATGACCAGGCTTATGCCCAGCACCGCCATCGCCACGATTACTTCAATAAGCGTGAATCCTTCCCGCTTTTTCATTCGGTTTTCTCCACGTCAACCCTGCCGGTTATCCTGTTTATAGTGATGAAATATCCTGTACCGTCTTCACGCAAGATTTCGATCACTCCTCCGGAGGAATTACCCCGCGGGAAAAACTCCACATTGGGAGCATCTTCATCACTGCCCCTTACCGACATTTGAAGCTCTTCAGGAATAGGATTCTCCCCCACAAGATCGACTTTTGTATAATCGGGGGCCTCAGCGTAAAGTCTGTATTTCTGTTCCTCCTTATCAATAACGAAACAGTAGATCTTTTTTTCGCTTACCGACCGCGTCCTGGCATACCTGAGAGTCGCCGATATGTTTTTAGTAAACTTCCTTATTTCAAGACCGCCCGAACCGCGGTTGATCCAGACGCCGACCAGCCCGGACGCGATTCCAATGATAAACAGGACTATGATGACCTCTACCAGCGTAAACCCGGCAGGATGACGAAGGACGGCGTATGATTTTTTTCTGTTTTCCGTTTTAAACCTTCCGCCTTTATTTATCATACTTCCGCCTTCAATAGGGTTACTTCCAGCTTACGACGTCCGCGTTTTCTCCTTCCCCGCCTTCCGACTTGTCCGCACCCAACGAATAAATATCATAATCCCCGTTCTTCCCCGGCGATTCATATAAATAAGGATTACCCCAGGGGTCGCGCGGTATCTCGGTTTTCTTCAGATACGGCCCGTTCCAGTTGTCTACCCCTGAAACCTGCGTAATAAGGGCGGTCAGACCTTCTGCGGTCGTCGGATAACGTCCAACGTCCAGACGAAAAGAATCGAGTGCCGTTCCGAAAAGCTCTATCTGCGCGTGGGCGGCATTTGTTTTCGCCTTTCCGACATTTCCGAACATCCTCGGGACGACAAGAGCGGCGAGAAGTCCGAGGATAATCATGACCACCATAAGCTCGATAAGGGTAAAACCCCTCTGACATTTTGATAAACTCTTCTTATCATTATTGCTCATAACATCTCCCTCCTTCAAAAAAAATTGATTCAATCACGGGACAGCATACCCCGTCATACCCGAAGGGCGGTCACACGGGACCTTCGATCTCCCATAAAACGGGGCATCAAGAATGATCTCCTCAATGACGAATCGCACTTCTTTATTAATGGTTTCATATTTGGACTTTGTCCTACGATACATATTTATAACGGCAATTCGTTTATGCTGAATATTGCCAGCAGCATCGACACGACTATAAATCCGATCACGACTCCCATGATCAGGATTAACACCGGCTCAAGCAGGGAAAGCAGACGTTTCACCGATGTCCTTACTTCTATATCAAAACGGTCGGCTATCTTGATCAGCATTTCATCGAGTTTCCCTGTTTCCTCACCCACAGTCACCATATGGACCGCGAGTGGAGGGAAAATATCACTGTTCTTTAAAGGCTCGGCTATCCCCTTGCCTTTTCTTGTGGACTCCCTCACGGAAGAGATTATGTCAGATATCTTGTCGCTTCCAAGCGTACCCTTCACTATCTGGAACGCATTTAATATGGGTACTCCGCTGGCCAGAAGCGTACCGAGGGTCCTGGCGAAACGCGACACGGCCGCCTCTTTAAACAGTTTACCGAAGACAGGAAGTTTGAATTTCATCTCGTCCCACTTCCGTCTCCCCTTATCACTCATCAGGTACCGCTTCAAGGAGTAATAAACGCCAACGATTAACCCCACGAAGACCCACCAGTAATTTACAAGGCTGTTGCTTATGGCAAGCAGAATGATCGTCGGCAGGGGCAGCGCCCCGCCCATATCCGCGAATATCTTGGTAAACTGGGGGACGACAAACGTAAGCAGCAGCACGACCGCCGCGCCGCCCACGACGCTGAGCAGGGCAGGATAGATAAGAGCGGATCGAACATCTTCTTTCAGTCCCTGGGAGTTCTCAAGATAGGTCGCCATTCTTGAAATAGAGTCCTCGATAAAGCCTCCCGCCTCTCCGGCCTTTATCATGTTCACATAAAACAGGGGGAATACATCAGGGAACCTGGCGAGGGCGTCGGAAAAAGACTTGCCGCTTCTTACCTGCGCGTGAAGCTCATCAAGCAGTTCCTTGAGTTTCTTTTTTTCGGTCAGTTCGGACAATATTGAAAGGGACTTGTCAAGCGTAAAACCCGCGTCAAGGAGCACCCCTATCTGATAGGTAAATGTCATGATGTCCTTGTCCTTTATCCCGCTTTGCACGGTAGACATGAGACGTTCAAGTATTCCCTCGCGGTCGACCGCCTTCATAACCTTTAAAGGAAAATACCCCATGTCCTGCAAGCGGTCGATAGCAGAGCGCTCGCTGGGGACATCTATGCTCCCCGTAACTATGCTCCCATCTCTTGTCGTTGCCTCGTAATGGTAAGTGTCCATGCCGCGTTACATCCCTTCCTGTGAAACCCTCAGGACCTCCTCAATAGTCGTTACGCCTTCCCTGACCTTCTGCCAGCCGTTGTCCCTCAGGACCTGCATCCCCTTGGAAATGGCCATCTGCCTGATAACGTCAGAGCTGGCGCTTTCAAGGATCAATTTCCTTATTTCGCTGGTTATGACCATTAATTCAAAAATCCCGGTCCTTCCCCTGTATCCCGTGCCCCTGCAGGCGTCACAGCCCTTACCGTGGTACGCCGTGAAGTTATCGGGCAGGTAATCGATTTTATCGATAATGTCCTGCGGCGGGGTGTAAACGTCTTTGCATGACGGGCATATGACCCTCACGAGTCTCTGGGCCAGTACCCCTATTAGTGAAGAAGAAACAAGAAAGCCCTCGATACCCATATCAAGTAGCCTTGTCACCGCCCCCGGAGCGTCATTTGTATGGAGTGTGCTGAATACAAGGTGCCCGGTAAGCGCGGAATGAATCGCTATTTCGGCGGTTTCGATGTCCCTGATTTCCCCAACCATGATAACATCAGGGTCCTGACGCACAATATGTCTCAGGCCGTTGGCGAAGGTAAGACCGATCTGGGGTTTGATAGGTATCTGGTTTATGCCGTCGATCTGGTATTCGATAGGGTCCTCAACGGTGATTATTTTTTTATCGTCTGAATTGATCTTGTTCAGCGAGGCGTATAGTGTGGTTGTCTTTCCGCTGCCCGTAGGTCCCGTGACCAGGAGCATTCCGTATGGCGTAGTAATGAGGTTTTTATATTTATCGAGTATGTCATCCGGGAAACCGAGATAAT
>JBFLYJ010000224.1:0-5790 GCA_040756635.1 Nitrospirota bacterium | reverse complement strand
AATGCATTTGCCTCCGGCGTTTTCCCGATTGATGAGCCCTCCGAGTTGATAACCGGCGGCGAAATGACCTATACGATCAGAAATGATGAAACCCTCATAATGCTCGCCAGGATATACGATGTGGGGTACAACGAAATTAGCGACGCCAACAGGGGAATGGACCCCTGGGTCCCGGCAAAAGGAGCGCGCGTGATCATTCCGAATTCGTGGCTGCTGCCGGATGTACTCGACAGGGGGATAATAATCAACCTTGCGGAGATGAGGCTGTATAGCTTCTTTTCGATGGACAATAAAAAATACGTATCGACCTATCCGATAGGGATAGGCAGAGAGGGGTTCAACACGCCTGCCGGCATGTATGACATAACCCTCAAAGTGAAAGACCCTGTCTGGCGTGTCCCCGCGGACATCAGGGAAGAGGACCCCAAACTCCCGGCCTTTGTCCTTCCGGGCCCGGACAACCCCCTCGGCAAATACTGGCTTCAGCTTTCGATAAACGGTTATGGAATTCACGGCACGAACAAACCTTACGGGATAGGAAGGAAGGTCAGCCACGGCTGTATAAGGCTTTATCCGGAGGACATAGAATTACTGGCGAATTTCGTGGAACCGGGGACCACGGTCATGATCATAAATGAGGCGGTGAAGGTCGGAATGCATAACGGCGCGGTTTACCTAGAAGTGCACCGCACGGAAGAAGACATTGCGGATCTTGTGCTGATGGCTACAGAAAAACTCAGCAGGAAGCGCCTGCTTAAATACATTGACACAGAATTAATGATAAACGCGATACAAAGTGCTACAGGGCTTCCTGCCGTAATCTCAAAATAATATTACTTCCTCTGTTTCATTTCAAATGCCTTGACCGCTTTTTCCGCAGACATAGCAGCCTGGTCAGCCGACGTCTCTGCCCTGTTGGCGGCCCTCTCTGCCCGGTCAGCCGCGCTCTCGGCCTTTGATGCCGCGGTCTCGGATTTTGCTGCCGCGCCTTCGGCCTTATTAGCGGCCTCCATCGCGCTCTTTGCCTCCTGGGCAGCTTTATCAGCAGAGGCCTTTGCCGACGCGGCAGCGGCCTTTGCCTCTTTCTCAGCGTTTATCGCGCTTTCCAAAAGTGCCCTGTCTTCGGCCTTCAGCATATACGTGCCTGTGCATCCCGCGGCCGCCAGGACGAAAAGGCATAAGATAACAATTGATATTCTCATTTTCCCCTCCTCTTCATGAAATGATTATATCTTTTGAAAAAAGATAATTAATATATACATATACTATTATTTGCGGTTTTGCAAATTTATTTTGCCCCGACATAATTGAGCAGTCCGCCCGCGAGAATGATCTCTCTCTGCCTGTCCGTAAGTCCATGCTCGGCAGTGTAGGTCTTCCCCTTCTTTACATCTATAAAAGTGACCGCGTCCGATTCTTTCACTTCCTTTGAAAGGGCAGGCAGTTCGAGCTCAGAGTCCTGCTCAAAGGAATCATAGACTTCCTGCGAAACGGTGAGAGGCAGTATGCCGAAGTTGATCAGATTGTCCTTGTGTATGCGCGCAAAGGACTTTGCGAAGACCACCTTTACCCCCAGATACATCGGCGCAAGCGCCGCATGCTCCCTGCTTGAGCCCTGACCGTAGTTTATTCCTCCCAGCAAGACTCCGCCGCCCGACGCCTTTGCCCTCGCCGGGAATGACGAATCCACCTTTGAAAATACATATTCGGAAATGGCAGGGATGTTTGAGCGCAAGGGAAGTATCTTTGCGCCCGCAGGCATGATGTCATCGGTCGTAATGTTGTCCCCGACCTTTAATATGATCCTCGATTTCAGGGACTTCTCAAGGACACCCTTGACAGGAAAAGGTTTGATGTTCGGTCCCCGCTCGACCTGCACGCTTTCAGGATCGTCAGAAGGGGCAAGGATCATGGAGTCATCGATGATATATTTTTCCGGAAGCGCGAACCGCACAGGTCCTTTCAACACATCACGCGGGTCTGTGATCTTTCCGGTAATGGCGGACGCTGCCGCGGTCAAGGGGCTGCAGAGGTAAGCCCGGTCATTGACCGTACCGCTCCTGCCCGGGAAGTTTCTCGTAAATGTCCTCATCGTGATAGTATCTGTAGCAGGCGACTGCCCCATCCCGATGCATGGGCCGCAGGTGCATTCAAGCACCCTCGCGCCTGCTGCTATCATGTCGGCCAGGGCGCCGTTTTCGGTGATCATCTGAAATGCCTGACGGGACCCCGGACTGATCGTAAGACTGACATCAGGATGGACCCTGTTGTTCTTCAGTATGCTCGCCGCGGCCATAAGGTCGGCATAGGAAGAATTCGCGCAGCTGCCGATGCAGACCTGCCCGACAGCCTGTCCCTCAACCTCCCTCACGGTCTTTACGTTGTCCGGGCTGGACGGCGCGGCCACAAGCGGCTGCAGAGAGCCGAGATCTATCTCCATTATTTCGTCATACTCCGTGTCCGAATCAGGCTTCAGCTCTACCCACTGATCTTCCCGCTGCTGCGCCCTGAGGAAGGCCAGTGTCTGCTCGTCAGAGGGGAACACCGACGTGGTCGCTCCCAGCTCAGCGCCCATATTCGTGATCGCGGCCCGCTCAGGGACGGTGAGATGTTTTATCCCTTCGCCTCCGTATTCGATAATCTTCCCGACTCCGCCCTTGACCGTCAGCCTCCTGAGCACCTCAAGAATGACGTCCTTGGCGCTCACTCCCGGAGCATATACGCCTTTCAGATTGATCCTCACGACCTTCGGCATGACCAGCCAGAACGGTTCACCCGCCATGGCAAGGGCCACACTGAGCCCCCCCGCGCCTATGGCAAGCATTCCCACGGACCCTGCGTTGGGCGTGTGGCTGTCAGATCCCAGAAGAGTCTGGCCCGGACGCGCAAACCGCTCCATATGGACCTGATGGCAGATACCGTTGCCGGGCCTTGAATAATATATACCGTACTTGGCGGCTATCGTCCTGAGGAACCTGTGGTCGTCTGCGTTTTCAAAACCGGCCTGGAGCGTGTTGTGGTCAACATAGCTGACCGACAGTTTCGTCCTGACTTTCGGAATGCCCATTGCCTCAAATTCAAGATACGCCATCGTGCCCGTGGCGTCCTGTGTCAGCGTCTGGTCTATGGATATGGCGATCTCCTCGCCCGCCTTCATTTCTCCTGATACAAGGTGTGATGATATGAGTTTCTGCGCAACGTTCATGTAATGGTTCTCCTCTGAAATAAAATAAGAATAATTGACTGGACTAAAGTTTAATTCAAGTGGCTTATTTTTTCAATAAAAGGGCAATATTCGGCTATGTCATTCCGGCTTGCCTGTGCCGAGGTCATTCCGACTTCCGTTCTCCGTAGTGACTACGAAGGATGAATGTCCGGGACCACCCCTTTCTCCCCTCCTTGGTAAGGAGGGGAGAGGGGAAGTATAAGATTCCCGATGCAACATCTTACGTCGCTTTCGATAGGCTCATCACCTTCCTTGCTTGATGGACAAATTTAAAGACTGACCGTATGCTTTGCTTCTAATTAATATTTTACTTTGATATAATTCTTCATTAATTACTGGGCTAAGTTAAATCTAAGCGACTCTGTAGCTTAAAGAAAGGCTATGAAAGATTTTATCAAACAAAACTGGCTTACAATTGCGGTTACATTAATTGGTATCACGTCATCCTTCTATTTTTATCGATTGTCCATAGCAAGTCGTGAACCAGTTTTTATAGCTGATCCTGTAAGGGCACGAATAATTGATTCAACTCAGACAGCAAAAGCAAATTTAAGCGTTATAAGTCTGTCTGGAGAACTAGTTAAGGGCGATGTTTCATCTATTCAGTTTTATTTCTGGAATAAAGGTAAAGCATCCATCAAAAAAACTGATATACTTAGGCCGTTGAAAATTTATTTAAGTGATACGGAAGGAGAAATCTTAGACGTTAAAATCCTGAAATCCTCCCGTGATGTTATTAATGTAAATTTTGACCATCCTGCAAAAAGCAAGCACATTAATTTGACGTTTGATATATTGGAATATAATGACGGATTAACTGCTCAAGTTATTTATAGTGGAGACAAAGATGCAAAGTTGCTGGTCAATGGTGTAATTGAAGGTGTAAGATCATTTGATCCGCCTCGCTTCATATTAAATTCAAAATTAATAATCCTGATCATTTTGATTTTATTTTTTATAGTCTTGTGGGGCGTACCGGCTGCAGTTTATTTTGGGTATACTCCACCACAATATATTACGAAGCCATTTGTAAAATTTGCAGAGTTCACCAATCCCAAACCCGGTGAGCGTTCTACTAGATTATTCTACATGAGTACGATATCAGTTCTTATATTAATAGGGATGATTGTTTATCTTTACTTAAGGACGTCTGAATTTTATTTGATAGATATGGTCCCGAAAAATATTATTCCTCGTTAAGCCTTACACTGTGAGAGTACAAGTGATTTAAAAACCATCAGGGGCGTTTGTTAAGGACAGCAACGGGATCAAGTCTTTCATTTTGCTCTTCTGCAATAATAAGGACCGTTCCATCCGTTCCAGCGGTTGCAACTGTTGCAACGGTTCAAAGACCCCGCATCAAATATTTTTCTCGTGACAAACGCAAAAAAGTGCGAAAGATCCTAAGCACGGAAGCACGGAAGTTAAATACAGACTGGATTCCCGCTCCCCGATTACTACCTTCGAGGACAGGCTTCGCGGGAATGACGACTTCTTGAGCTGACTGGTAATCTTGCCTTGTTTCAGTCCTTATAAAACCCGTTCCAGCGGTTGCAACCGTTGCAACTGTTGCGGCAGTTCATAGACACGCCCACTTTTTCTTTACTGAATGTTCACATTTTCAATCGTCACTTTACCGTTACTGATAATCATGCTGCCTTTGATCACGGTTTTGCCCGCAATGGAGGAATGATTACAATTGTATCCGCCATTGATGATTATTGTTTTGGGAAGGTTAAAATCGACATTCCCGGTAATCGATACAGCCCTGCCCTGGACCATCTTTCCGTTGCCGGCGGCATTGTAAGCAGCCTGCAATGACGTGTAGGTACCTGTGCTTCCGACAATATTCGTATTGGAATAGCAAACCGATACATAACCTGTCTTCGTTATCGTGCCGATATCACCGTCGCTGTCAGTGACGGTAAGTTTTACCGTATAAGGCGGATAAACGCCTCCTGTTGCCCAATTCTTATATGTGTATGACGGGTACTGCTGAGTTGAATCGGCTGCTCCCCCGCTATTGTCAAAGTCCCAGGCATAACTGAAAGGTGAATTACCGCCGGTCGTACTGCTTGTGAAATTTACTGTCAGCGGCGCGGTGCTCCCGGACATTCGTCCCGTAAAATCTACAGCAGGAACGTCGGGTAATGGCGCTATCAGCTTGCTGATTTCAGACGAGTAATTACTCTCATTGCGGGAAATATCATACGCGGTGACGGCAAAAAAATAAGTCGTCCCCCTGATTAAACCGCAAAGCGTATAAGAAGTATTATTACCGACGTCAATTACATATGCGTAATTCCGGGGGCCGTAACCATAATATAATTTATAACCATAGATGTCCTGCAGAGGTGTTCCGTCCGCATTTTTTGTGGGCGGCATCCAGGACAGAGTTACAGCATCGCTGCATGCGTACATATCTGTTCCGTATAAAAAAACGACCATTAACAGTAACAGCAAGGAAAGGGCCCATTGCTTATGCTTATTATATCGAACCACTTAACTGGTACGGTTCAACATAATTTATTTTCGATGCACTTTATAATCATGTTTCCCGTACA
>JBFLYJ010000223.1:0-5819 GCA_040756635.1 Nitrospirota bacterium | reverse complement strand
ATGCAAGAGTCCCAATATAGCTAACTTTTTGAGGGAACTTCACTACAGCTGCCCGGCCTTGACACGCAGTGTATGCAGCTGTATACTTTTATCTACCCTGGGGGAGGCAATGCCTGAGAGTTCGCCCGATATATCGGGAGGAGACCCCTTGAACCTGATCTGGTTAATGCCAGCGGAGGAAAGGAAAGAATTGACAGATTAATCGTATTCCTTCAGATCGTTGACACCAGGGAATACGGTTTTTTTATTCTGACACTGTTCATTAATGAACTGTAATATTTTAAAAAACAGGAGAACGGTCTTGCCGTCAAACCTTTACAATGCGATGGGATATTGTCATTAACTTTCGAATGCAGGACTTAACGTTTAGTGATGTTCAAAAAGATATTACTTGTGCTTTTAAGGATCTCACTGAGGTATCGCAGGTAAAGCTTTTCCGTCAAGGTCGTTCTCCATACATGAGTGATTTAATGCAACTATAATGTGAACTTTTATCAGGAGCAAACATGGTCCAAAGACATCCTCTCATCTCACCATGCCTGCTCTGAGTATATGATGAAATATGATTAAGACAGAAATGATAAAACCCGATGCATCACGGATAAGAGATATCCTTTCAAAATCAATTGACCTCCAGCCGCTGAATCCGGACGAGGTCGCGGCGCTCCTTGACGTGAGAGACGATGATGTCTGGCTTGAGATATTCGATACCGCGCGCAGGGTCAAGGAGAAGGTCTACGGCAGACGGATCGTGCTGTTTGCTCCCCTATATCTCTCAAACGAGTGCGCGAATGACTGCCTGTACTGCGGTTTCAGAAAAGGCAATAAAGAAGCGGTAAGAAAGACCCTGACTGTTGATGAGGCGGTTGCAGAGGCCTCACTGCTCGCTGAGAGAGGGTACAGAAGGCTACTGCTCGTTGCGAGTGAACATGCGAAACTCACAGGCATAGGTTATCTGGAAAAGATCGTCGGCGCGATTTACGGCAATACCGGGGTAAGGATCCTTCATGTAAACTCCGCACCGATGAGTGTTGAAGACTTCGGGCGGCTTAAGGCATCAGGTGTAGGGGTATATCAGTGCTTCCAGGAGACGTACCACGTCCCGACATACAGGCAGCTTCACAGGACCGGGATGAAGGCGGATTATGAATGGCGCGTGGAAGTAATGGACCGGGCAATAGAGGCAGGGTTTGAGGACGTAGGGATGGGTGTGCTGCTCGGTCTTTATGACTGGAGATGGGATGTGGCCGCGTTGATCGCTCACAGCCACAGGCTCATTAATAAGTACGGCTTCGGGCCACACACGCTTTCTGTTCCAAGGCTTCAGCCTGCGCAGGGTTCCGCGGCGGACCATATGAAGTACAGGGTTTCTGATGAAGATATAAAAAAGATCGTTGCCGTTTACCGGCTGGCGCTGCCTTATGTTGGCGTAGTTATTTCCACACGGGAACCGGCGTGGCTGAGGGATGAATTATTGTCCATGGGCGCGTCCCAGATATCTGCGGGTTCAAAGACCAGCCCGTGGGGCTACATGAAGGAGGGCGACACCGAGCAGTTCGAGATCGGCGATACGAGGAGCCTTGAAGAGGTCATGGAGAAGATCGCTACCATTGGTCTCATGCCGAGCCTCTGCACCGCGTGTTACAGGGAAGGACGGAGCGGCGAAAGGTTTAAACACCTTGCGGAAGAGGCGGCGATGAAAAATTTCTGTCATGAAAATGCGCTCCTGTCTCTTAAGGAATATGTGGAAGATTGCGCTGCCGGCAGATTGAAAGATTTATTGAAGAAGGTCCTGGATGAGGAGTGCAAAAAGAGCGTGAACGGCCTTGCGGATAAATTTAAATCGATAGAAGCAGGGAAAAGGGACGTGCATATTTAAAAAATCTCCCCTAACCCCTCTTTGCCATAGAGGGGAATTATCCCTCCCTTTGGTAAAGGGAGGACAGGAGGGATTTTATAATAAATATCATTATTGATGATTAACCCAATAAGATGAAACTGAAAATCAACGGAATGGAAAAAGAACAAGATGACGGGTTGACCGTAACCGGCCTTCTTGAATCACTGAAGATCGACCCCGGTCGGGTCGCGGTGGAGGTCAATCTGAAGATTGTGAAGAAATGCGATTATCAGGACCACGTCCTTAATGATGGTGACACGGTCGAGATAGTCAATTTTGTTGGAGGAGGATGAAAGGGACGGTAACCTTTAATCTGGCATAAATCAGAAGAGCCGCCTTGCCGAAAAACCTTTACAATGCGATTGGATATTGGGATTGAATTTAATGGGCAAGACATTATAGTTAGTAATGTTTAAAAGATACCACTTATGCTTTCATGAATTGCGCTGAGGTATCGCAGGTAAAGCTTTCCTGTCAAGGCAGCTCTTCTTAAATAAGCACTGGTAATGGAGGAGATACATGGACGATAAATTAATTATTAGAGGTATCGAGTTTAAATCACGCCTGTGGGTGGGGACAGGGAAGTACAAGGATTTTGAGGAGACCAGAAAGGCGATTGAGGCATCGGGCGCGGACGTCGTCACAGTGGCTGTCAGAAGGACGAACATATTCGACGCCAAATCCGAGAACCTTCTGGATTACATTGATCCGAAGAAATACAAGATACTTCCCAATACAGCGGGATGTTACACGCTGGAAGACGCGCTGAGGTACGCGCGGCTCGCGAGGGAGACCGGGGTCTCCGACCTTATCAAGATCGAAGTCATCGGCGATGAGAAGACCCTATTCCCGGACTCGTGCGCTACGCTCAAGGCAACTGAGATACTGGCCAAGGAGGGCTTTATCGTTTTTCCTTATATTAATGATGACCCGGTGATGGCGTTACGCCTTGTTGACGCGGGTGCTGCAGCGGTCATGCCGCTTGCCGCTCCTATCGGTTCGGGACTCGGCATTCGCAATCCATACAACATAAAGATCATTCTCGAACAGGCGAAGGTGCCTGTAATTGTCGATGCCGGGGTAGGCACTGCGTCTGATGTTGCTCTCGCCATGGAACTCGGATGTGACGCAGTGCTCCTGAACACGGCGATAGCAGGGGCAAAAGACCCGATCGCCATGGCAGAGGCGATGAAGCACGGAGTAATAGCGGGCCGTCTGGCTTACAAGGCCGGAAGGATACAGAGAAAGCTGTACGCTACAGCGAGCAGCCCGATCGAGGGAATGCTGTAAAGATTAATTATTGTAGGGGCGGGGTGACCCCGCCCCCACGTTATTCTGCAAAAAATATATGATTGACTTCAGGCTTTATTTAATAACGGACAGAAAGCTGACAGCAAAGCGCTGTTCGCTGACCGCTGCGGTTGAACGGGCATTAAAAGGCGGAGTTAAGGCGGTGCAGTTGAGAGACAAGGACCTGGACACGAGGGAGCTTCTGAAACTGGCTTACAGGATGAGGGCTGTAACAGATAAATATGGGGCGAAGCTGTTTATTAACGACAGGTTTGACGTCGCTCTTGCGGTCGGCGCGGACGGAGTACATTTGACTCAAAACAGCATCCCGGTGCATGCGGTGAAGAATACGGTAAAGAAAAAACTCTTGATCGGGGTCTCGACGCATTCCCTGAAGGAGGCAAAGGTGGCAGAAAAGGGGGGCGCGGACTTTATTACGCTCGGGCCTGTATACAGGACCCCTTCAAAGCTGAAGTACGGCGAGCCGCTGGGACCGGACTTGTTCGGGAGGATAATCGGAAAGGTGAGGATTCCGGTCTTTGCACTCGGCGGCATCAAGAGCAGAAACATAAAAGAAGTGATCGATGCCGGGGCATACGGGGTTGCGATGATATCGGAGATATTCGGGGCAAAGGACATAAAGAAGAAGGCGAAGGAAATAGTTCAAACAGTTCAAGCGGTTTGAACGGTTTGAACATATAAAAAAGGAGCTTCTATGAAAACCATACAGCATACAAGAATCGAACTCGCACGGCAGGGCATTATTACGGATGAGGTCCGGCAGGTAGCGGCTGATGAAGGCATCGACCCGGAGCAGCTTTCCAGGGACATTGCCGAAGGTCTTACCGTTATTTCCAGGAACGTGGTGCACGACATCAAACCTATCGGAATCGGCAGGGGCCTCAGGACAAAGATAAATGCCAACATCGGTACCTCGAAGGACAGGATCTCTCTTGATGAGGAGATGGAAAAACTGGACGTGCTGATCAAGTACGGCGCTGATGCTGTTATGGACCTTTCCACCGGCGGTCCGATAAAAGACATCAGAAGGCTTCTTATGAGAAAATCAACCGTATCGGTCGGTACGGTACCCATTTACGAAGCGGTGGCGAAGGCGGCCGAGGAAAAGGGGTCCATAGCGAAGATGAGTGTGGATGACCTGTTTAACGCGATAGAAGGGCATGCAGAGGAGGGAGTCGATTTCGTAACAGTCCACTGCGGTCTTACCAGAAAGACGATCGAAACTCTCAGGGAGGACGGCAGGATACTTGATATAGTGAGCCGGGGCGGCGCATTCCTCGTTGAATGGATGATATACAATGACAGGGAAAATCCCCTTTATGAACATTATGACAGACTCATTGAGATGTCAAAAAAGTATGACCTGACATTAAGCCTCGGCGACAGCGCGCGTCCCGGATGTCTTGCTGACGCTACGGACAGGACGCAGATAGATGAGCTGTTGACCCTCGGCGGCCTGCGGGACAGGGCGGTCAAAGAGGGAGTGCAGGTCATTATTGAAGGACCGGGCCACGTCCCGCTAAATCAGGTCGAGCTTAACATCAAAATGCAGAAGGAGATCTGCAAGGGCGCTCCGTTTTATGTGCTCGGTCCGCTGGTGACTGATATCGGAATGGGATATGACCATATCTCCGCTGCCATAGGGGGAGCGATCGCGGGCGCTGCGGGTGCTGATTTCCTTTGCTATGTGACCCCTGCCGAGCATATCAGGCTCCCGAACATTGAAGATGTAAAAGAGGGTGTTATCGCCTCAAAGATAGCAGCGCATGCGGCCGATATCGCTAAAGGCGTCAAGGGGGCGATTGATCTTGATAATGAAATGGCGAGAAGGAGAAAGGCTCTCGACTGGAACGGTCAGATTGCCCTGTCGCTTAATCCTGATAAAGTAAGACAGTGGCGCGCGGAAGTACCGCCGACGGAATCGCACGTATGCAGTATGTGCGGGGAGTTCTGCGCGATCAAGACGGTTGAAGAGGCATTGAGGAAGAAGTGATTGGGTAATTTAATGCTGTTTTAAGTTTATTGAAAAGTATAAGTCAAGATATGTACAGAAGGTATTTGTAAACAGAAATCATTTTTGAATTAAAATGGGGCTCTGCCCCAAACCCCGGTCACTTTATTTTGAACGCCCGAAAATAAAGTGACCAAACAAAATGCGCCCCGTGATTGTTCCTTATCGTCCTGTATAGTTGTACTCGCTAAATTGAAGAAACTCTCCCGACACGTCGGGATCGAACAGTCTTCAATTCTTAACGCTCGTACTTCCTCACAGTCCGGGAACAATCAATGGGGAAATCCCTAAAAGTAACTAAAGGCGTTCACTTGTTTTGTAATCACTTTTAGTGTTCAGTATAACTTTAAGTTTATCAAAGGCCGTGATATATCCCGATGCCTGAATGGAGAGGGATGCGCTCTCCGGGCTGCCTTGTCCCATATGCACAAGTGACTGACTTGACACAATTTGTGGGAACTGTTACGCTTAGGCATTGAAAAACTGCAGGACCCGGATGAGAACTACGTCATTGTAATCCCCTGAATACCCTGGCTTATTCCCCCGAACGCAGAACAAAAGATAGAAGGAGTTTTATGGAATTTAATGAATTTGATT
>JBFLYJ010000222.1:0-5833 GCA_040756635.1 Nitrospirota bacterium | reverse complement strand
AACGATATCCTGTATCCCTTTTGATTATTTCAGCAGCGCACTGAATAAAAAGTTCAGGTCTCTTGCATGGGACCATACGGCCAATAAAACCGATGACCTTTCCTCCTACAGAACGGACATTCAGAAGTTCCGGCGTTGTCCGGCGAACTCTGTCAAATACCTGCATGTCAATACCGTTATGGAGAACCTCTATCTTTTCCGCTGGACTGATACCCATATTTCTGATCAGGTTATCCTTTACATACCCGGAAATGGCGATTATTTTCCGCAGAAACCGGGAAAAAAGGAAATAGAACAACTTGCTCTTTTTAAATTTCCTGATGTCATCCGGATCGGTCAACTGAATGCCGGTATGATGCGTTATAATTTTGGGTATCCTGCTGAAAAACAGGGCAAGCACGAGCATCGAAAGAATATTTCTGACGTGGATATGAATAATGTCGAATCCGTTTTCCCGTACATACTTGTAAAATTTCACAGACGCCTCAACATCAAAACCGTTTCTGAACCCCATTGAGGTAAGTGAAACGTTGCCCTCCCTCTGTATTTCCTGGCATATTTCACCACGCTGCGATAAAAAACACACGGCATTATCATATCGTGAAGAATTTAGATACCTGGTAATCATCCTTACATATTCTTCTGCTCCGCCGATCCCTCCGACCCAGAGAACGTGAAGGATCTTTACTTTATTATTCATATACTCTCTACAGCACTAAATACTTTTTTGAACAGAACGTCCCAGGAGTAGGCGAGGACCATGCTATAGTTGAGTTTTTCCTCAAAATAATCTTTTGTCATTAATGCCTGTTCGAGCTTTTCATTAAATTCATCATAAGTTGAGGCAAAATGCAGGAATTGCGCGATAGACTCCCTTTCCAATGATTCCATCCTGACTGATATGACGGGCTTTTTCACGGCCAGGTACTCATATACTTTTAACGGACTTACGCTCCTTGATACGTCATTCACCTTGAATGGATTTATGCATACATCAAACGCCCGTAAATACGAGGGTATTTCTTCCTTTTTCTTGCGGCCCAGCCAGTGAACATTTTTATAACTGTTCGTTATGTGGGCCCATACCTGACTTGAATTTTCCTCACAATTACCAATGAATACGAACGACTTATCACTATTTTTCTTTATTATGAATTCGATCAGATCATAATCTAGGAATGAAAAAAGCGTGCCTACAAAACCGATGACCGGGTGGGGAATTGACTTTATGTCTTCCGGTTGCTTCCGGGACTGTACAGAAAACAGGTCCAAATCGAACCCGTTCGGAACAATATGCAGGTTTCGCGCCATGTCTTCGTACTTTTCGTATAATGTCGCAGCTGTTACAATGACAAGATCGCTTCTCCTGGCTAAAATTTCTGAGCATTCTTTGATAAATTCATACTTGCTGCGATCTGTTTGTTTGTAGGCTGCGAGATCATCAACGCAGTCGTAAACAAGTTTCCCGTAATCGAAATAATTCAGGCATGGCGCATACTCCGGGCGATAAACCCATAGGATATAGTCTTCAAATCCTATTTTTTTTAACGTGCTCGCTAGACAGATTGAAAAATACGAATAATTAAGCTTACTGATCACCGGTCTCGACCAGAAAGGGAGTCCCCTGGGAGGTTTTAACGAAAAAAGGTTGTCTCCCTTTTTATCGACTGATACAGTAAATGCTTTGTTGGTCTGATACTTGGTCCTGTGTTCATCTCTTTTTCTCACAATTGAATATGAAGGTTCAACATAGGCCACTTTATAACCCTCTCTGACAAATCTGTGCATAAAATGCTGTTTCCTGAACCATGGATCATCCCAGTAATGAGTCGAAAGACATACTATCTGTTTATGCTTCAACCTCATCTCCTATTCCGTAACGAACCCTGAGCGCCGCTACCATCCCGGCGATAAACCATAACTCCATACTGTCATATCCGGTTCCCTCAGGGATGTAGATCAGTGTCCGTGCCGTCAAATAAAGAAAAGCAAAAAGAGCAAGTTTGGCTTCCCTATCAAAAGCCGAGTGTCCCCTGAATACCTTGAATGCGAAATAGATGCTTCCATATAACATTATGAGAAAATAAATAAGCCCTCCGATTCCATAAAGGCCGATTATCGACATATACGAACCATGCCCTCCCCTGAAGCCTGCCAGCTTCTGGAGGTCCTCCTTGCTTATACGACTCGATTTCATCTGCAGCTCCTTCGCAGGCTCATTCTCATCTTTCTTGGTTTTTCCCTGCTGCATAGCCTCATCCTCCTGAACTAATGCGCTCATGGCCCCTCCACTAAGTTCACCCGAGATCCCGATCCCTTTACCAAAGACAGGATTCTCCATAAACCGTTCCATTAAAGTCTCATACGCTTGTTTCCTGTATTTGTCCTGTTTTTTAATTCCACCTTCAAGCGCGGTTAATCTTTTTACCTGTCCGGGGAGTTCAGCATTTTGAAGAAACATTACATATGAGCCTGCAAATAATACCAGCAATATCGTCAACGGCATAAAATACCTGCTGCTGATAAACGTTAAATATACCAGGAACATAAGCAGCACACCCATAAAACCTCCTCGCGCCCCCGAGAAAAAAAGTAATATTAAAAACAGGACAAGCAAGGTAATATGTTTTACTCCCCAGTTGTTTTTACTGTATAAAGTCAAACAGACGGCTATGCCCAGAACCGACATTTCCATTAATCCGCCGATACGAGTGAAATCCTTATATAGATCACCGTTAAAATCGAAATTGCCCCCGAAAAAAGGGATGTTGAATTGAAGAAAATATCCTGCAAGCCTAAGGTAGCCAAAGAAAAGAGCAAGAAACATCAGGTAGTTTAGTAATTTGTCAGTTTCAGCCAGTCTGTCCCTGAAATACCAAAAGCTGTAAAAGAAGAGTGAGATGCCGACAAAGATCGCAAAATAAGACCTGATTCCGCCTTGGGATATAGACTCTCCGAAAAACCCACCCAGTACCGGATTTTGTGCGAAATGGATAAGTGACCAAATAGATATAATTCCAATAGCCACGTAGTATATTTTAATCCTCCTGTCAAACAGTTTCTCTCTTTTAATCATAAGGTCCAATATCATTAGAAATCCGAAAAGCAATGAGAGCAATTCGATCCATTTCACTTCACGAACAAAAAAACGCGGGAACATCAGAGGTAAAAATACAGCTGTTGAAAGAAGATAAAATTTCTGCTTTGCGGATGATAATAAAACGAAGAGAAACCCGATAAATATGACAACAGGTACAAGATAACGGTTTATAAGTATAATGCTGCCCATAAACTGACCCGCATAATAAGCAAATAGCACGATAACGGCAATCCTGACCATTTGCTTCAGCAATGTTTCAACTGCAGAAATGCTGGGGATAAATCTTTCTATCTTATCTCTTAGCTGCACGATGTCCGCCACTCTGAGAGAAAATATTTATTATTTCCAAAAAACATATCCGGTCATCAATTATTTCAGTTCAGATATATCAATGAAACGGCAACAAAAGCATTTTAATCTGACAAATCGACCCAGCATTAGTGTTTCACAATAAAAATCCGTCACAGGGCATCATGTCACAGTTTTATTATACTAGTAATTACCTCGACTCTGCTGCTGGTGCATAACAAATCGGCAAATAATCGTTCAGATTTGATTTTCATCCCATATTCAGGGGAGTAATCATATGTTTCTTTTTCTAATTTGTGACCACGTACTTCAATTGAAGCAATTTTATTTTGTTTTTCTTTAGTGTAAATGACACCCCCGTCGGCTGTAACTTCAGGAGGCAAATGGAATAACAACCTTGCTTTTGTGTGCCCCGGACAAGAAAAAACGTCCTCAATCAGCCATTCTGATGAGTGTTTATTTAATGTGATTGTTCTACCGTGAGCAATATTGCCATATTTGATATATCCCTCAAAACTTATTTTATCATCATCCTCCTGCAGCTTCATATCCGCATACTCAATCCTGTCAGGCAGACCGAACAGTTTTTTGTCGGAAATCGTATTTTGTTCGACGCCGATTGCCTGAATCACATTATGATAACCTGTGGAGCGGAACCTGTTTCTCTCCTCAGGATAAGACGTATATGCATAAGTTCCGGGGTCAACAATCACATCCTGCCCATTAATAACCAACTCAAAACTCAGCTTGTCATTGTGGGCATGCCCGCCTCTGCCCCCCTGACCATTCGGTCCGCAAGATATGAAACAATAATCATCCTGGCATCTTATTATGTACCATCCCGCGTGAGGGAAGGACTTCGATTCAACTTTATCCCTGTCCGGGAGACCATTCCAGATTTTTTCGGCCTCATCACCATAAAGCCAGTATGCTTCTTCTTCTAATGCACGGCCTTTTAATTTAAAATTACCGTCCCTGAAATACACTGCTGCCACGCTTAATAGATATCCATGGTCATTGACGGGTCTCTTTAACAGTTTGATAAACCTTCCATTATCATTGTCGCCTATCTGGGGCACGTATCCATTGAATTTCATGACGTACACGGAAGCCTCAAACATTTTTTTTACCCTTGCTTTATATGAGTCCGAGAAAGTTACCCCGGCGTTTTCTCCAAGCAGCAAGGCATAAAAAAATATTTCAAGGACCAAAATATGGTAAGAAGTGGATGCCTCATAATCGCATCCATCAGGATACACCTGTTTTTCTATCTCCTTCTCCAACTCCTTCACAGCAAAATCCAGCCATTCCCTGCTTCTATCAAAAAAAGGACAATATAGTGCGATGCATAAAAGTCCCGTCAAGCCTGATACATAATGATTAGTGGTCACATTCTTGAAGTGCTGTAAATGGTTTCTGACATACCGCCCATGGTCGTACAAGCTTCCATAGAACTTTGTTAAAAAAGAGACGGGGAATTCATAACGAATCTCAAACAGTTCCTTTATGACCAGCCAGTTGGCCGCACGGATAGCTATATCCATCGTACAATACCAGTTAACTCCAAAACCGAATCTGTTATTTCTTATCCAGTCGCTGACCTGATTCTGAAATTCTACGGCATATTTGGAATGATTCGATAATATATATGCCTGAGCAAGAGCCATCCTGTCCTGAAACCGTGAAAGCTCCCACGGAACTATTACATCTGCACCTTTTATGCTGCCGTAACTGATCCACTTACGAAACACGTTAGAGTTCCAGCGATAACCACCCTTGAAATCCAACTGCCAGTCAATAAGCTGTTCATTGCCATCGGGGATATCGATACATTTAGGGCCGCTTCCCATCAAATCAAATACATGGCCGCAAATCAGATCTGCATGTTCAATCATTTTTCTCCTGCCGCCGGGGAAAAGGCGGTCGTACTTCTCAGCAGCAGTAAAATTCGATATAAACAATCTCTTTCCTTTTATGATTCCTGACAAATCGTTCTCATCAGCAATACTTGATATTTTTTTCAGATAGGAAATATCGTAAACTTTGCGTTCCCAAAAATTATAAATGAAATACTCCGGACACTCTATTAACAACAAAAACAGTTTTCGCACCGCCTTAAATAACAATACCGGAGGGAATAAAACGATGCTTGCAGGTCCATATTTCCCCTTATACTCTCTATATATTTTCAATAATTTGTCATTCATAACATTACTTACCAACAATTACCTCGAAAATCCGCTATTAAACAAATTTCCGACACTGCGAATTAATTGCGCACAGCCTTCTTCAAATTCCGGTTTATAAGGTGATCCGGACGCGACAATATCTTTATTATTTTTTTTGCAGTTCTTCCGTCCCAATATTCGGGGATATTCCCGACTTTCGACTTCCCTCTGATTATTGAATGAAGAGCTCTGCTGA
>JBFLYJ010000221.1:0-5854 GCA_040756635.1 Nitrospirota bacterium | reverse complement strand
GATTATCAAGTTTCTTTCTGTAATGTTCTATCTCTCTTCTGGTCTTACTCGAGCAGACAACCAGGGGGATTCCCCTTTCTCTGATCAGATCAAGCGCAGACCGTGCCGCTTCAAAAGAGTAGCCCGGATAGTCAAGAAGAGTCCCGTC
The DNA here is from genome assembly GCA_040756635.1 of Nitrospirota bacterium. GTDB lineage: Bacteria > Nitrospirota > Thermodesulfovibrionia > UBA6902 > UBA6902 > UBA6902. Next base: position 5,706 of record JBFLYJ010000221.1, on the reverse strand, counting down.
AAGGTCAGTAAAAATAATGATCTTTTTCATTTGTATGTCAAGAATATCATATGCTGTGCAAATTATCCCTTCCTGTGCCCTGTCCCAACGACGATTTTATTCAATCCACAGGCCGTTAACCATGAGTTAACCTGTTTTCTGTTAAAATGAAAGCGATTATTAATGTGAGAGGTGCTTATGAAACATATTAAGCTGATGCTACTGCTGGCTTTGTCAGTGATTCTGCTGTCAAATATCCTTGCGCGTTCTGCTGATTCAAACGATGAAAAAGACAAAGAAGACTATCTTGCCAGACTCTACGGCGTCGTCGAAAGCATGCCTGAAGGCGGGCCGAACGGGATATGGACTGTTAACGACAGGGAAATTCTGGTCACTGAAGATACTGCGATCGAAGAAGAATTCGGGAAAACACAAATCGGGGCATACGTCGAAATTGAAGGTGAATACATAGATAAAACGTTTACAGCGTATAAGATTGAAGTAAAAAAAGGCAATAAAATACCCGGGCGTGAATAAAGACAATAAAGAGGAGAATTCTCATGAGAAAAATCATATGTATTCTGTTAATTTCTATGGTGCTGGCGATTGGTTGTTCAAAAAAACATATAAAGGATAGCGAAATCAAGGAGTCTGAAACCGGCTCCGTCCGACAGGAGCCAGGCGTCCCGGAAGAAAAGACCGAGGTCGTTGAAGATATTTCAGTTCCGGAAGACAGGGGTCCTGAGTCAGGTGTTCAGGAAGGCTCTATTTCCCAGGCAGGGGGAGAGACCGTTTTTATATCAAATGATGTTCTGTTTGATTATGATAAATATACTATAAAGGAGTCTGCCAGACCAGGTCTGAATGCTGCCGCGTCTCATCTCATTGACAGGAAGAATCTCAATATTGTCATTGAAGGGCATTGCGATGAAAGAGGGACAAATGAATACAATCTTGCCCTCGGGGAAAAAAGGGCTAGGGCGGTAAAAAATTACCTGGCGTCGCTCGGCCTGGCTCCTTCAAGGATGACGACTGTGACCTATGGAGAAGAACAGCCGCTCTGCTCCGAACAGAGAGAAGACTGCTGGCAGAGAAACAGGAGAGCGCATATTGTAGTACAATAGCATCATGAACGTCATGTTTTAACACCCGTAGCACTAGCATGATATGAAAATCCTTCTCGTCGAAGACGATAAAAACCTTGCTGAGGCCATCAAAGAAGGTCTTGAAGAAAACTCATTTGTCGTGGAACTCGCCTTTGACGGAGAAGAAGGCCTCTACATGGCCAAAACCTTCACTTACAATGCCGTTGTTCTGGACATAATGCTGCCTGTCATGGACGGAATTGCGGTCCTTGAAGTACTGAGAAAGAAGAAAATCAACGTACCCGTTCTCCTGCTCACCGCCAGGGGAGGGCTTGAAGACCGGATTAAAGGGCTTAACCTTGGGGCGGATGATTACATATCCAAGCCTTTTGAGTTTTCCGAGTTCGTGGCGCGTCTGAAGGCCGTGATAAGGAGATATAAAGGCGTCGCGTCGTCAACGATTGTTATAGGCGATCTCGTTATCGACGCAAACGCACATACCATAAAAAGGGCCGGAAGGACAATTGATTTCTCCTCAAGGGAGTTCAGCATAATCCATTACCTGGCCCTGAACAAGGGGAGAGTCGTGAGCAACCCGGAGATTGTGGAACATGTATTCGGCCCTGACCTGGAAACCAATATCGTGAAGGTATATATCAATTATATCAGGAACAAAATAGACAGGGGCTTCAGAAAAAAACTGATATATACCGTGCGGGGAGCCGGTTATATTTTAAAGGAACCTTGATAAAGCCGGTTTTACAATCCATAAAGGGAAGACTGTTCCTCTGGATATTCCTCTCCATATCCGCACTCCTGATTATTCGCGGTATCTCCATATACTATGAAGTAGAGAAAGACATCTATCACTACATAAAACTCGGTCTGCACTCAAAAATAGAGATATTAAAGGGCCTGCTTCATGAAGAAAACGGGGTCATAGGACTTCAGACTTCCGAGATCATAGCAGGAGATTATGCCATCCCTCGGTCAGGCCACTACTATAAAGTCATTGTGGACGGGGATATCCTGGCAGTTTCCCATTCACTGGCTGGCGATGACTTTGACCTCTCCGCGGAGGGACTTGAATCCAGGGATGATGAACTCGGTGAGAAAGTCTATATTTCTACAGGCCCTGCCAATGAACCCATAATGGTCCTGGAGCACTATTTCGACATATTTGATAAGCATGTCGGGATTTACGCGGCACGAAGTCTTGAAGCAGGCGATGCGGTGATAGACAGGTTCCGGCAGTTCATAATCGTCACGGTGCCGATATATATCGCAGTAATCGCTGCCGCTGGTATCTGGATAGCCAGAAGGTCATTAAAACCGATCAAGATGTTTGATTCCAGGATCGAACGGATTACGCACAGGACACTCGGAGAGAGGATTGACATCGACCTTCAGCCCGAAGAGATAAAGGGGCTTGCCGGATCATTCAATGAAATGCTCGACCGGCTTCAGAGGGCGTTTGACACCGAAAAGCGGCTGATAGCCGATGCGTCCCATGAGCTGAAGACCCCACTTTCGGTCATTAAGACCCGCTGCGACATCCTGCTTCAGAAAGAAAGGACTGTTGAAGAATACACAAGGTCTTTGCACATTATCAAAAGCACATCCGACACGATGAAAAGACTGATAGACGACATGCTCTCACTGGCGCGCCTTGATTCCGGGATCCTGTCCTCCACCGATTTCAGGACCGTCTCCCTTAATGAATGTCTGAAGCAGTCAATAAGACCTGTAGAGGTCCTCGCGGAAAAGAAAGACATAAAAATACAGACATCTCCTTCAGAAGACTTTGCCCTGTCCGGAGACGCTGATACGCTGACAGAGGCGTTTCTGAACATAATCGAAAACGCCGTCAAGTACAACAGACCGGGCGGCACGGTGAATATCTCCGTTATAAAAAACAGCGGGCGGGTCGAAATAAAGATAGAAGATACCGGCACAGGCATTGAAGAGAATGACCTGCGGAAGATATTTGACAGGTTCTACCGGGCAGGGACCTCAAGGGGCATGGAAGGGACAGGGCTCGGGTTAAGTATCGCAAAAGCGATCATTGAAGCTCATGGAGGAGAGATCAGCGTCACGAGCGAAATGGATAAAGGCAGTTGTTTCTCTGTTTCCCTTCCCGTCTGACGTTTCCCTGCCCCTGTCCCCCCGCGGTGGGCTGTGACATGTCTGATATAATCTCCTTAAGATAATAAACAATTCTCTTTTCCGGAGGCAGCATAATTATATTGACCAGCCGGGTAGAGATAATGTCGCCCCACTATTCCACGCTCCGCGACGGCAACCGTACCACAATTCCTGAAGATTATATTGCAAAAGACTATTCAACACCCGGATTCAACATCACAGGGCTGGGAAATTTGTTCAGAGGAGGGGCAGAGAAATCGGGGGAACAGTAATACGAATGTGGTGATCCGGGCTATCTCTTGACGCCAGTCTTTAATGTCACTTTTACATAAACGTACTGTTCCTTGTTCCGTTTACTGAAGGAAGTAGCAATTCTTGACTCCGGGACGCTGTATTCTTTGACGAGGACCTGGGTGACTGCCAGGGCCCGTTCTTCAGCAAGCTTGATTCTTTTTCTGTAAGCGCCTGAGGCGCCCGGAAACGACTCGACTGTCACGCTCAGATTATTGTCTATTCTGAAGGCGTCCATCACGGCGGCAAGGGATGTCTTCATTTCAGCCGTAACGGCAGATTCCCCCGGCTGGAAGACAAGCAGCGGGACAAAAGGATTATATTCGAACTCAAGTTTGACAGGCAGACCCAGCTCATCCGAGATCAATCTCCTGAGCAGCAGGACCTGATCACCGGACAAAGGCTCATCTCTTTTTATCGTCAAGTCGATCGAGACCGCCAGGGTCTTGTCATTAAAACCGGTCTGAAATTCCGTGATCGTCGACGGGGATATGAGCTTCTCTACCCTGCCTGTGGTCTTCTTTATCACCTTTACAATTTCATCCCTCGATGCCTTAAGAATCTCCCACGGAGGTTTGGGAGGGGCGATTACCGTCATGACTGGCTGTTCCTTTAATCCTCTGGGCTGAACCTTGATCTGGTCCAGGTTCAGCTTAACCGCGGTCTCGAGAGTCGCGCCCATGTCTCTTTCCATGTCCTCAATGTCCGGGTCCTTGATGTAATCAACCGTATTGACTACCGCGCTTATCTCCAGCACTCCGTCCTGTTCGACGTAACTGAATGTCTGAAGCCTGGATTTTTTCTCCCTGTCAATTTCCCGTTTAAGCAGCACGGATATCTTCTTCTGCATGCCGATCTCCGTAATGGACTTATGCAGCGTATATATAAGGGGAATGGAAATAATAAACAGCACTACGGCCAGAAGCCCTACACGTTTTTTTAAATATGCAACGTCCGCTTCAGTGATTATGCTCGGTTTAAAACCGTAAAAATAAAAGACGGCGCAGGTAGCGATAATGATAGCGACGAAGTTTGTGAAGAAGAGGAGAAACCCGCCGAATGCGATGCTCAGACTGCCGATGCCGAAACCGAACCCGGTAACGCTCAAAGGCGGGATGACCGCAGTAGCTATGGCAACGCCGGGGACGATGGTAAGATAATTTTTCTTTGTACAAATGGCTACCGCGCCCGCCGTACCGGAAAGAAAGGCAATGGCAAGGTCATAAATGTTAGGCTTTGTGCGCGAGGCGATTTCACTCGTGATCTCCTGCAGGGGCGACAGCACCGAAGCAAAGCCCGCGACGACGATTGTCAGCACGACACTGAATGCGATCTTTCTCACGGCCCTTTTCAGCACCATCTCTTCGCCCGTAATAAAAGCAAAACCAAAACTCAGGATAGGACCCATAAGGGGAGAGATAAGCATTGCGCCGATAATTACAGGCGCGCTGTTGTTGATCAATCCGCTGAGCGCGATCAGGTTTGCCAGGGTGAGTGTCACAAAGTAACCCGCCGTCACCTCTACTTCGGTGTATATGTCCTTTATAACAGCGGGATGGTTTATGTCGGAAGCTTTTTTCTGGAGCCATTCCCTTGCTAAAATTATTATCTTTTTAATTACGATGTCGCTCATAAATATATTACCTGTACATATTCTGTGTATGCCGGCATATGGTAATACTATTATAGATTTCGTATTTTTACAACAGGGCATGAAAAAGCTGCGGACCCTGTGTTGACCTTGTTGTCGCATTAGATTGTTGATACCGGTCGAGCGGACTTGACGGAAAAGCTTTACCTGCGATACCTCAGAGAGACTCATGAAAGCATAAATGGTGTCTTTCTGAATTTCACCAGGCTTTAAGTCCTGTCGTCAACGTTTAATTCCAATGTCCGATCGCATCGTAAAGGTTTTACGGCAAGGCCGCTTGCCCGATTTATGCAATGTTAACTGTATAATTCTCTCAGGAATAAATTCAGGCCCCGGGGACTCTGTCGAACAAACCGGAATTCGGCATCATATTCATTATCAATCCGCAAGTATATATGCTAAACTAGACAACCGGTATGAAACCTCAATATCATGCGGCATCTTCAGCGTTGTTTGCAGGGGTCCTTCTGCTGTTTTTCAAATCATGGAGCATGGCATTGTCATGTTTCCTCTCCGGGATACTGATCGATCTGGACCACGTTTATGACTACATAC
>JBFLYJ010000220.1:0-5873 GCA_040756635.1 Nitrospirota bacterium | reverse complement strand
TGTCCGACCATATGGTTTCCATGTGCCGCTTTGCTTCATCGAACTTCTTGAGTTGTGAAACGTCCAGGACCGAGGCCTTGTTCTTCATGATTTCCTCCGTAAATTTATTATATATGTTCCCTGTTATTTAACTGCCCGGTAAAAATGTTCAAATATCCCGGAGATCCTGCCGAGGACATTGAACGAAGAGGACACACTGAGTTCATCTCGATTGCGGACAAACCCTTCGAATCTGGCCCCAAAGCCTGAAGCCAGGCTGTTGGCCGCGGCCAGATCATATATCCCGTCGTGATGCATTCCTGCCGCAATCAGTATACTCTTTCCTTCATCTGAAAATCGGGTGATCGTCTCGAGTTCAGAGGCTGACAACCCGTTTCCGGAAACCGGGCCCCCGAAGAAGATCCAGAGCTGACTGTACTGCTCAAGCATTGCCTGAGTGATCTCAGGGTTTACTTTCCTGTCTGTTAACTTTACTTTAAAGCCGTCTCTATTCTCAAGGCTTTCTACGGTATTATTACTGAAAGTATCGGCTGTTTCTCTCTGCCCGCCGCTTGCGATATAAATCAATATATTTTTATCGCTCACAGAGACATTGTTCTCTTCAAGCCATGCCGCCACGTTTCTCACGTACCGGCTGTTATCATACTTGTCTGCCGAGCTTCCGAAGAATCTTTCACTTCCGGAATCAAAGACAATACCTCCCTGTCCCTCGACCGCGTTAGTGTAAGTTGCAATTATTCCTTTTCCCCCAGGGTCCATAACAAACCTTAAATGCCCGCTGCTGTTCGTCTTTACAATGACGGACGACTCCCCGCCGGAAATTGACCTGACACCCCGTAAAACCGGATTGCCCATGTCTACGTTAGGCGTGAAGACGAATTGCTGAAATCCGTACGCAAGAATGATAGTGCCCGCAACACATACCAGCATGTAAAGGAAGAACACCCTTTTTTTGAAGATCGTCCAGAACATGATCATAGTGGGCAGGGCAGTGACCGGCCCCCCGATCAGGAAAGCGAGTCCCGCACCCCCGTTCATAGTGCTGTCCAGAGTGCTTTTGATATGGTACAGAATGCTTGAAGCGCTGATCTGATGCAGGAATATCGGAATGGTACCGAACGTGATCCAGATAATGCTGAGCTTGTCTTCCTGCCCGAAGAGTTTATAAATCCATTCATAAGGCATGTATCTCTGGACGATCGCACCTGTGGCGACGCCGATGAGTACATATTTCCCGACCAGCCAGAGCATCTCGGACGATTTTGCAAGGAAGATTATGAACATATTGCTTGTACGGGCTGCTACCCTATTGCCGAACTTCTCCTTGCAGCCGCATCTGAGCCGCTTGTCCGGGTAATTCTCGTCGTGGAAATCCCCTCTCGTGATGGCGCCGTCTATAAAAATAGACTCTGTCTGAAAACCTCTGTTTCTGATGAAATGGGTTACTACCCCGGCAAGAATACCCAGCAAGAATGCTGCGACCGTCCTTATCACTGTCCATTCCGGCCCCAGATCATTAAGGGTCAGCAGATAGGTCGACGGGCTCATCAGCGGGGATGTGACAAGGAGCGCCATTACCGGCGCCAGCGGCAGGCCGGCAAACAAAAGGCTGATAGCGGTGGTCAATGTACCGCAGGCGCACAGAGGAGTAAAAATTCCGATACCCGCTGCCAGGAAAATACTCGAGAAACCGTACCTGTTAAGGGTCCTCTGGAGCCTGACGGTCAGCTTGTATGTACGGATCAGTCCGGCCAGCAACACCCCGATTATAAAATACGGGAATACATCTATCAGCTCAGCGAGAACGCCGCGGGAACTGAACAGCATGTCCCAGATCTCATTTCCAAGGAGTACCGGGAATGACTTTTCAAGGAGTTCCGGCCGTACCGAATGACCTGACGGACCGTAGACCCAGACATGCCAGACGATCAGCGCGAAAGAAGCAAATACCATAAACAGCAGCGTCTTGTTGGCTGCCCTTGAGGAGTTGCCGTGTATCTGGCATTCGTTGTTGTGTTTATTGCTCTTAAATATCATTAGACATTAACAGATTCTGAATTCAGGATATATAATCAGTCTCAGTTCTTTCTCTACTTACACCGACACTGATCACTGACACATTTTCTTAATCAAGTCCTGACTGGAATTCAGGGGCATAAGTCTCTCCCCGTCTGCGGTAAATAAGTCCTATCGCAAATAAGGCGCACAACGCGAAGAGGACCGCAACCTGTCCTTCGAAAGGCGTTCCCGCAGCGTTTCCTCCGAGCCCCCAGTTCTGCACAAGGGCGGCGCCGGTCAGCATACCGAGTACTGCCGCTCCCGCATCGGTATCCCCCTGTCCGGCTGATATCAATTGGCGGAACGGACAGCCTTTTATGAGAACGGACCCGAAACCGACTATCAGCATGCCGAAAAAATTCCAGAGATGACTTTCGTTTGAACTTGGCTGACCGTGCCAGCCAAGGGAGAACTGACCTGTAAGTATGCTTGCCGCGAACGCGAAAAGAAAGAAAGAACCAATCCCGAGCGCGAGACCGGTGGTCTTGGGACAGAAGGTAAATTCCCTGGGCCCCCACATAAAAAGCCTCGATATGCCTCCGGTTATGCAAAACCCTGTGCTCTGCGCCAGCGCCCCGATACCGAGACCGGCCAAAAGGGAAAGATACAGCGGCGCATACTGGGCGCCAGCCCCTTTGGTACTGAGAGCAATAAAACCGGGTTTCAGAATCAGTGCCCCAAGCATCAGTACCATCATAAGGGGAATCAACAGGGCATTTGCCCTTGGCTGTTCGAATGGTTTCCCGAGGGTGAAACCTCTTTCAAGAAACTTAAGACCGATAAAAACGCCCGCGGCGAGTCCTCCGAGGCCGATCCATGCCGTAAGGTCGCCGGCCGCGATTTTATATACCATCTTGATCGGGCATCCCATAAATACTGCGCACCCGATTATCAGGAGGATGCCCACGAAAAATCTCAAAAGAGGTGAACTTCCGCCGGTCGCCCGGAACTCTTTCTTGTACAGAGACATCAGAAATGAACCTATGACAAACCCGAGGATTTCCGGCCTCAGATACTGCATCCTGGTGTTCCCATGGAGGCCGAGTGAACCCGCGATGTTTTCCATAAAACATGAGACGCAGAACCCCGTATTGGCAGGATTGCCCCAATAACTGAGCATGACGCCGGTGATGCCGATAATCGCCCCGGTGAGGATAAAGAGACCCTTAGGATAACATTCCGTGTCCGAAGAAACCGTCAGACTGCTGATCCAGTTTCTTATCCTTCCGAGTGCCCCGTCGGCCGGCCTGATCTTGCATACATCTTTTGCGGCTGCGCCTGATAAATTATTCATGCACTGCAGAAAGCGCCCCTCAGGAGCAGCTCCCTGCTATCCTCCTCTGTAAATAATAGATGTCCTTTTTATAACTTCCTATTGTCGCTTTGTCTGCGTTTTCAGACACTCCTTTACCGATCTTTTCCAGGGCCTCATTGACGGCGACCTTGAGCTTCTTCCCCTGGAAGAGGGGCGTCTTTTTATCAAGGTAGTCCGGGTTCAGAATGACCGCCTCCTTATACTCGGGCACTGCCCTGAGCGGTTCCTGTCTTCTCATAAAGATGTCTCCCATCATCATGCGGGGTTCTCCCTCATAAGGATATTTCTGTATGAGTTCCTGTGTAAGCATGCCAGCTTTTTCGAGGTTATTAGCTTCTATCAAATTCCTGATCATGTTTACACCGCTCTCCATCTCAGAATTCACCACGGAATAGTCCGCGGCCGCCATCTTCTGCCTCATGTCGTGCTCAGGCACTGCCTCGCCGACATGGCTGCTGATGAGCATAACCGCCGAGATGATTATAATGACGATCGCGAGTCCGGATATTTTGTCTAGACGGTCCATGGTTTCAGTACCTCTGATACGGCGGCATGTTCGTCCTCTTGGCCATATCACGTATGCCGTCGAAATCCTCATCTTTTACTGCGTCATATCCATCTATATTGGCCCGTTCAAGCACCTTGATGACCTCACCGTCAAGCTCGACCGTATCATCTTTTGTTACGTTCAGCACGACCTCCCTGAACCGCTTTGCAAAATCCTCAGGCACCTTCTGGGTGACCGCAAAATTGCAGTATGGTATCGGTTCTCCTTCAGCCAGCACCGTGAAGTCATTAGGGTCGATCCTGCCGTCAACGCTCATCCGTTCAAAATCAAGAAGAGGGACCGCGCCCGCGTCGAATTTTCCGAACAGCACGCCGTAGATCACTTTCTCGTGTTTGAAGGAACCGGAAGGGATTGAATAATACGCGAGGTCGTTCTCCGGGTCGATCCCGTTTTTCATAAGAATGTCCAGTTGAGCCATATATGAAGTCGGGCCCAGAGACGGGCCGAATATCATAGTCTTGCCCTTAAGGTCCTTTATGCTGTGTATATCGCTCTTCTTGGAAGCGATGATCAGTCCTTTTGCCCGGGCGCCGAGGGACCCCGATTTTTCGGCCGCAAGTATTTCCACCCCGTTATTTCTGTTCATGATGACATACAACAATGAGTTTGTATGAGTAAAGTCCAGCTCGTCCACATGCTTTGTAAAATCTGACGTGTCGATTGCCGACATTTCAAACTTAACACCCAGCTCACGTCCAAGGTAAGCCGTGAAAGGTTTGAAGCGGTGAAGCGTTTCCTGTTCACTATTGCATATCATGTAACCGATCTTATATGTTTTCCCCCCATCAGGAGAAGGCGCTTTGGTACACGAAAATATGAAAAGCAAAAGAATAATCAAAATAAATATTTTAAGTTTACCTGTATCCATAGAGTTTCCTTAATAAGAATAGTATCGATCCAGTCCCGGCAATCACGAATCCGGCATATACGAACGGCAGGCCTGGATCATTTGTTATCTGGATCCCTGCATAGGGAAGACCGTATTGATCACTGTCTATCCTGGTATTGTGAAAACTGAATTTCCCCCAGTTCAATGGATGGTTCACCTCGGATGTGCCTTCAATCAGAACCTCTGATCCCTTTAAGAGACTCAAATCCACCCATACTCTCTTCAGGGAAGGGTCCTGATATGCAACGAGCCTGAACTCAAACGGGAAATCCGCGGGGAGGGTGTTTTCCCCCAGAGTATCTGCGGTGCCGACAAGACGGTCGCCCTCAAAAACAGAAAGGTCAAGTTTCTGCACCCGCATCAATTCAAGATCATCCACCCTGACTGTGAACTGTTCGAGCTGAAAGCTCTCCCCGGTCTTCAGCATGAGGAGTCCGAACTTTTCCTCTCCCTTCAGGACCCCCACTTTTACGGCGACCGGATAATACTGTACATTTATTTTATTCACTTTGATATCCATTCCCAGTGGCACGTCCTTCCTGATGTCCCACCTGTAGACCTTGCCCACCTTTGTCCCTTCGTAAATATTTACCGTCGCCACGTAACCGAAAGAACTGATCGCGACACCGGCAAAGATCGCGAGTATCCCGCAATGCAATACAATGACTGCCGTAGTAAGTCCTTTTATGCGCTGCACTGTACAAAGCGCCATGTTCAGACTCAACGCCCCGAATATTATGCTGCCCCACACGCCTAAATGAATATCTTCTGTCTTTATAAAGGTCCTCGGGACCAGGAAGAGACAGAGAATCAGGAACAGACTCAGGGTTAATGTTTTTGATCCAAGAAAATGATACAGCCATTCAAACCTCTTCAATGACTACATTAGCCTTTCTTCTTAAATGAGTTTTTTTGATTTCAAAAAGTCGCGCGCCACATTTTTGGGTTTTTTACCGGATTCCACTGAAGATATCAGTTTTGTATAAGTATCATCATTGATGGTGCTGCCGAGCTTGTTTATCAGTCTGGGAAGCGCGGGGAAG
>JBFLYJ010000022.1:0-16554 GCA_040756635.1 Nitrospirota bacterium | reverse complement strand
CGGCCGGACTCCAGAAAGGACTGCTGACTTCCCCCTTATTCAGCGGGGCGGCGGCGTCTTCAATCTCTTTCATCGCGGTACCCGTGCTTATATACCCCAGGTCTCCTCCGAAGGCCCTGCTCGGGTCCTCGGAAAATTCAGCCGCGAGCTGCGTGAAATCCTCCCCTGCTTTTATCCTCTGCTCAATCTCCCGGGCCTTAATCTCTATTTCTTCTTTCCGGGCACTGTCCTGCGGCAGGGCAAAAAATATCTGTCTTATCCTGATTTTTTCACCACCGTCAAATTCACTGATATGTTCATTATAGTACTTCTCTATTTCTCCGTCCGAAACCACCACATTGTTTCTGACGGCGTAATTGATCACCTTCTGCAGAAGGATCTGGTCGGTCAGCCGGGCCTCGTAGTCCTCTCTGGTGAGACCCTCGGCCTTCAGGGACTCCATCAGTTTTTCCTCGGTCAGACCGTATTTCGTCATGATTTCATCTATGGCGCCCCTTATTTCCGGATCACTCACGTCCAGATTCATTTTGCGGGCCTCCTGGAGCTGGAGCTTCATCTCGATCAGACTGTTCAGGACAGGCCGCTCAGCCTCTCTGATTTTTTTCTCCCTTTCCTCTCCGCTCAGTCTGTCCAGGACCTGTCTGCCGTCAATAAGAATCACATTCATCAAGTCACTCCATGTGATGATCTCATCATTGACCGTTGCGACAATCCTGTCAAGCAGGACCGGGCCGGCGGCTGTCCCGGCACGCGGGAGCAGCCACGAAAGAACAGCGAGCAGGACACATGCTGACAGCAATGTTTTTTTCATATCAGGGGACCCATACTGAGTAGTGAAATAAATATATACATTTAGTCTGACACAGGGTACAAACGGCAATTTTAAATAAAGGCAATTATGACATGGTTTGAAGTTTTAATTCAAGGACGGACCGGGGCAGTATTGCTCTTTAGGTACATACGATAGTAGAATATTGATTATTTTTATAAATCAAGCGATTATGGTTGCATATGACGGCTATTAATTATAATACTTGTCAGGGCGGGCCTAGAGTCCCGATATGCGTCCATAAAAAAATTACAAACCCGAATTATTCTTTAAAGCGAGGTTTTAAATGAATGACCGGAACAGATTTATAGCACAGGTCGGCCTTGGTTACTGGGGGAAAAACATCCTGCGAAACCTCTTCGAACTTGGGGTTCTTCATTCAGCCTGTGATACTTCCGCAAAAACCATTGCGGAACGCAGAAGCACTTTGCCTGATATCAATTACTCATCATCACCTGAAAAACTATTTACCGACAGAAACGTAAAAGCGATAGCAATTGCGGCCCCTGCGGAGACCCATTATGCCCTCGTTAAGAAGGCCCTCTCGTCTGGCAAAGACGTGTTTGTCGAAAAGCCCCTCGCACTGACGGTAAAAGAGGCGGAGGAACTCGTTGCGATTGCTGAAGCGGGGAACAGGATTTTGATGGTCGGGCACATACTGCAGTATCATCCGGCGGTGATCAAGCTGAAAGAGCTGATTTCATCCGGTGAGCTCGGTAAAATACAGTATATCTACTCCAACCGCCTTAATATCGGAAAGCTCCGGACAGAGGAAAATATACTCTGGAGTTTCGCGCCTCATGATATATCGGTCATTCTCTCCCTCATAGGCGAGGAGCCGGTCAGGGTCTCGGCGCATGGAGGAGACTACCTGAGCAGCGGCATTTACGACACCACGATGACGACGATGGAATTCAGAAACAGCGTCAAGAGCCATATTTTCGTCAGCTGGCTCCACCCCTTTAAAGAGCAGAAACTGGTCGTAGTCGGCTCGAAGGCGATGGCTGTCTTTGATGATGTGAGCAAGGAAAAACTGTTTATATATCCCCATAAGATCAAATGGCAGGGCGGAAAAATTCCGGTTGCCGAAAAGGCGGACTATTACACGGTTGAGATAGACAAAAAAGAGCCCCTCAGGGAGGAATTAAGGCATTTTGCCGATTGTGTTTTAAACAGGACCCGGCCGCTTACTGACGGCATGGAAGGATTGCGGGTATTGAAGATCCTGGAACGCGCTGAAGAGAGTATGTCAGGAAAGGGTTCCGGGACCAGGGATGTACAGCCTTCCAGGGAGTATTTCGCCCATGAGAGCGCATACATCGATGATAATGTGCGTATCGGCGAAGGGACAAAGATATGGCACTTCTCGCATGTGCTTTCCCGTTCGACCATAGGTAAAAACTGTATCATCGGACAGAATGTGACCGTCGGGCCTGAGGCGGTAATCGGCAATAAATGCAAGGTGCAGAACAATGTGTCCTTATATAAAGGCGTGACTCTTGAAGATGAAGTGTTCTGCGGACCTTCATGTGTCTTTACCAATGTATACAATCCGCGGGCCTTTATTGAGAGAAAGCATGAATTCAGGGAGACCCTCGTCAGGAAGGGCGCTACAATAGGTGCGAACTCCACTATAGTATGCGGTGTCACTATAGGGAAATACTCGCTGATCGGCGCCGGCGCGGTCGTCAAGAAGGATGTGCCGGATTATGCCATCATCGCCGGGGTCCCGGGCAGACAGATCGGCTGGGCCTGCAAATGCGGGGTCACGCTGTCAATGAAAAGAAATCAGGCGGAATGCGCCAATTGCGGCAGCAGGTACGCGCTGAAAAACAAAAAATTTACCGTCATCAGAGAGGAGTAAACATACATGAAGCAGATACAGATGCTTGACCTGAGGCTTGAATATGAATACATGAAGAGTGATATAGATGCCGCCATTACTCGGTGCCTGGAGCACCAGAAGTGGATCCTCGGCCCGGAGGTCAAGGAGCTTGAAAGCCAGATCGCCGGATATCTCGGCGCAAAACACTGCATCGGCATAAGCTCCGGGACGGACGCGCTCGTACTCTCTTTAAGGGCGCTGGCGATCAAACTGAAAGGTCGGGAGTATTTTGACAGGACAGATGAGATACTGACCACCCCGTTTACTTTCACGGCCACCGGTGACGCGATTCTCAGGTCAGGCGCGACCCCCGTGTTTTTGGACATTGATCCCGCCACATATAATATTGATACAGGAAAGATTAAAGATTATCTCAAGACAAATAAAGGCGCAGTGGGCATTATCCCGGTCCACCTTTACGGTCAGTCCTGCAATATGGATGAGATAATGAAAATCGCTGGAGAGCACAACCTGTTCGTTGTCGAAGATGTGGCACAGGCATTCGGCGCCGGGTGGAAGAGCCAAAAACTCGGGGCGATAGGCACGACCGGCGCCTTCAGTTTCTTCCCCTCAAAAAACCTCGGGGGCTTCGGCGACGGCGGCATGGTCGCCACAAACGACGACCAGACCATGGAGCTTGTACGCATGCTGCTTAAACACGGGGGCAAAGACAAATACAATGTCGACCATATAGGGTACAACTCCCGGATCGACACCCTTCAGGCGGCTGTCCTTCTTGCCAAATTCAAATTTATCGAAGAATTCAACTCAAAAAGAAGAAAAATCGCCGAAGCATATAATGAGGGACTGCGGAATATAAAAGGTCTTGTCCTGCCCTCCTCGCTGCCGGACGCGCATCACGTATACCACCAGTATACCGTCAGGCTCCTGGACGGCAGCCGTGACGATTTCCAGAAATACCTGAAAGAACAGGGCGTGTCCTCAATGATCTATTATCCTTACCCGCTGCACAGGATGAAGGTTTTCGGTGAGGGCAGGAGCAGGTCTTTCGGCAGCCTAGCAAACTCCGAAACAGCAGCGCAGGGAGTGTTAAGCCTGCCGGTCGAACCGCTCCAGTCCGCGGAAGACACAGGGCATGTCATAAATTGCATCAACAAGTATTTCGAGACGCATGGAGGACGGTAATGACCACAGCCGGCAGCAACGAACCGCTCATCATAGCCGAGATCGGTTGTAATCATAAAGGCGACCTGGAGATCGCGCATGAGATGATAAAGGTCGCGGCGCAGTTCTGCAAAGTAGACGTAGTAAAGTTTCAGAAACGCAATCCAAGGGAGCTGCTGACACCCGAAGAATATCACTCACCGCACCCCAACCCGGCCAATTCCTACGGTGAAACATACGGGGCGCACAGAGAGTTCCTGGAATTGAACATCAACCGCCACATGCAGTTAAAGGAGTGGTGCGAAGAGTGGGGAGTCATTTACAGTTCTTCAGTGTGGGACATGACATCGGCAAAGGAAATCGCGTCGCTTAATCCCAAATTAATCAAGATCCCCTCCGCCTGCAACCTGAAATTCGATATGCTCGGTTATTTATGCCGGGAGTATGAAGGCCAGATACATGTTTCACTCGGTATGACCACTCATGAAGAGGAAGAGCAGATAGTCGGCTTTTTTGAGAAGAACAACAGGAACAAGGACCTGGTGATATACAGCTGCACATCAGGATATCCCGTCGCTTTCGAAGAAATATGCCTCTATGAGATCACCAGAATGATCGAAAAGTACGGGGACCGTGTCCATGGCATCGGCTTTTCCGGGCACCATCTCGGAATAGCGGCCGACATAGCCGCGCTGACCCTTGGTGCCTCCTTTTTTGAACGTCACTTCACCCTCGACCGTACGTGGAAGGGAACGGACCACGCGGCAAGCCTTGAACCTGACGGCATGCGCAAACTAGCCAGGGACATCAGACATGTAAAAAAGGCCCTGCATTACAAAGACAAGGAAATCCTTGACATAGAAGACGTGCAGAGAAAAAAACTCAAGAGGCTGACAAATATTAAATGAAAAGAGACCTTGTCGCCCTTGTCCCTCTAAGGGGAGGGTCAAAGTCCATTCCGGGTAAAAACATCAAAAGCATCGCAGGCAGGCCGTTATGCGCATGGGTCATTGAGGCCGCCTGCAAGGCAGTCGGAACGGAGAATGTCTTTGTCTCGACCGACAGCAGGGAAATAGCGGAGGTCGTCGGAAGCCAGCATCCCGGAGTCACTATTATCGACCGCCCCTCCGTGCTCGCGACAGACTCCGCGTCAACCGAATCCGTAATGCTGCATTTCGCTGGGAAGGTGGAATTCAGCACACTAATCACCCTGCAGGCAACTTCGCCCCTTACCATCGCGGATGATATTAAAAGGGCGCTGGATTTATTTAATACCCGCAAATACGATTCCCTGCTTACCGGTGTCCGCACGAAAAGGTTCTTCTGGACCGATGACGGCAAGGCCGTTAATTATGACCCGCTTAAACGTCCTCTCAGGCAAAACTTCGATGGATGGATCATGGAGAACGGGGCCTTTTACATTACTAAACGAGAAATACTCAAGAAGCATGGTTGCCGCCTTGGCGGAAATATAGGCGTGTTTGAGATGGCGGCTGAAACTGCTGTTGAGATCGACGAACCCGAGGACTGGGCGGAAGTTGAGCGGCTTCTGAACAAGAGAAACAAGCTCGCCGCAACCGCATTACTGAAAGGAATAAAACTGCTGGCCATAGATGTGGACGGCACTCTTACCGACGGCGGGATGTACTATTCAGAGTCGGGAGAGGAGTTAAAGAAGTTCAACACAAGGGACGGACAGGGGCTCGAACTTTTAAGAAACGAAGGCATCGAAGTCGCCATAATAACCAAAGAGAATTCCCCTATAGCCAGGGCCCGCGCTGAAAAGCTGAAGATTGCCAGGTGTCATATCGGTATCACCGGCAAGCTCGGCTGCCTAAAGACAATATGTGATGAAATGAAGATCACTCTTGCCGATGTCGCCTACATCGGAGATGATGTGAGTGATCTCGAATGCATGAAAGCGGCCGGATTCGCCGCCTGTCCTTCGGACGCCTCTGAAGACATAATGAAAATCTCCCATTATATCTGCCGGCATTCAGGGGGCGGTGGGGCTGTTAGGGAAGTATGTGAGCTGTTAATCCAATGTTTGACAGAAAAAGATTAAAGATCAAACCCCTCCGGGAAAGGGCCCATGACCTGGACATGGGTGTCTTCAAGCCGCTGATAAAGTCAGCTTCCGTCAGTAACCCGATCAGAAAGGTCGCAAAACGTATAATCAGCGCGAGGGAACAGGGTAAAGCGGTCATCTTCATGATGGGCGGGCATGTCATCCGCTCAGGGACCCAGAGATATATCATCGACCTTCTCGAAAAAGGGTACCTTACCTGTATAGCAACGAACGGTTCCGGGATAATTCACGATTACGAGTTTTCCCTGATAGGTGCCACAACAGAGAGCGTCGCGCGGTACATATGCGAGGGACAGTTCGGGCTCTGGGAGGAAACCGCGGGGATCAACGATATCGTCAATTCAGCTTATGCGGACAGGACAGGCATGGGGACTGCGGTAGGCAGGGCTATCCATGATGGGAATTTCCGGTACAAAGAGATCAGCATAGCAGCGGCCTGCAGCCGCCTTAACATCCCTCTGACAGTCCATATCGGGATCGGATATGATATCATCCACGAGCACCCGAACTTCGACGCCGCGGCCGCAGGGGCGGCGTCTTATATTGATTTTCTGAAACTCGCTGATATAATATCAAACCTCGACGGCGGGGTGGTCATGAACTTCGGGAGCGCGGTCATGGCGCCCGAGGTTTATTTGAAGGCCCTCAGCATGGCGAGAAACCTGGCGCACCAGGACGGCAGGGCGATTCGCAGATTCACGACCCTGGTGTGCGACCTTCTTGACCTGCCTGAGGATTTCAGCAAGGAGCCGCCGAAAGACAGTGCTGCGTACTATTTCAGGCCATGGAAGACGATGCTCGTCAGAACAGTGGCAGACGGCGGCGAAAGTTTTTATGTGAAGGGAAAACATGCCGACACAATTCCGGAATTATGGACGGCAATTACGGATGAGGGCACCTAAATAGAGTTTGTCCATAAACTCAAACATTAGTCGTCATTCCCGCAATCTGTTAGCGGGAATCCAGTGTTTTTAAACATTTCTGGATGCCCGATTAAGAACTTCGGGCATGACAAAATTGAAATTCTGTAATATATAGACTGACTCTAACTGCGATGAATAATAAAATATTCGACATAGAGGTCCTGGCGGATAAGGTCCGGGAGCTTAAGTCTCAGGGCAAAAAAGTGGTCCAGTGCCACGGCTGTTTCGACCTCATGCACCCGGGCCATATCAAACATTTCCAGGAGGCCCGCGGCATGGGGGACGTTCTCATCGTGACGCTGACCCCTGACCAGTATGTCGACAAGGGCCCGGGAAGACCGGCCTTTAACCAGGAGCTGAGGGCGGAGTCCATTGCAGCGCTCGAATGTGTAACTTTCGTGGCGATTAATAAATGGCCCACAGCTGAGGACACCCTGAGGTTATTAAGGCCGGACATTTACGTAAAAGGGCAGGAGTTTGAAAAACTGGAAGACAAGACGGGAAAGATACAGAAAGAACATGACGTTATACGAGAGATAGGCGCAGAAATCAGGTTCACACACGGCATAGTCTTTTCCTCGACAAAACTGCTTAACACTTATTTCAGACAGTGATATAACATTAATATTGAGTCAGGAGAACGGCCTTGCCGTTCTCCATACATGAATAAGTTAATGCAGCTGTAAGGTTTAATAAAATAATGGAAGAAAAAATCAAAGGCAAGATACTGTTACTCGATGAACTTACCGAAAGGCTGGACTCTCTGCGTGAGTCAAAAAAGACGGTCGTCCAGAGCCATGGGGTATTTGACCTCATCCACCCCGGAGTCACCAAGCATCTGCAGTCTGCAAAGAAGCAGGGAGATATTCTGGTCGTCACCGTGATAAAAGACAAAGACGTGAGAAGAGGGAGCGGAAGACCCATATTCCCGGACATACTCAGAGCGGAAAATGTCGCGTCCCTCGAATATGTTGATTATGTTTCCATAGTTAATGACGAGATACCGTTTGAATGCGTAAAAAGGATCAGGCCCGACGTGTTCGCGAAAGGGCAGGCGTATAAAGAGCGCGACCGTAAGATCCACGGGAAGATATTCGAAGAAGAACGGGAATTCTATTTCGGCAAAAGCAGGATACATGAGACGGACGGATTTTCATTCAGCTCCTCCCGGATAATAAATAATTTTATCGACATATACCCGGAAGAGACGAGGGCCTTTCTCAGGGACTTTTCCTCAAAGTACGGTTTTAACGACATAGTGTCGGCGCTGGATAAACTGAAGGACCTGAAGGTTCTGCTGATCGGAGACGGGATTATTGATGAGTACCATTACTGCGAATCACTCGGCAAATCAGCAAAGGCGCACCTGGTCGTCAACAGGTATATGACGCATGAGGTCTTTGCCGGAGGGGCCTTTGCCATAGCCAACCATATAGCCGGCTTCTGCGACAGAGTCCACCTGGTCTCTCTGCTGGGCAGAGATGACTCCAGGGAAGATTTTATACTTGAAAACCTCAAGCCTAATGTCGACTCAAAATTTTTTTACAGGGACAAAGGCCCTACGATCATCAAGAAACGCTATATTAATGAATACCTGAACCAGAAGCTCTTTGAGATCAACTACCTTGAAGACGAAAATATCAACGAGGCCTGTGAAAGGGAAATCATAGAATACCTTGACAGGACGATATCCGGGTACGACCTGGTGCTTGTTTCGGATTTCGGCCATGGTTTTATTACCGAGAATATAATCCGGGGGATTGGCAAATATTCAAACAGGTACGCGGTGAACACCCAGACCAATGCGGCCAACAGGGGCTATAACCTGATCACCAAATATAAAGACCCTTTCTTTGTCTGCCTTGACGAGCCTGAATGCAGGCTGGCATCACAGGAAAAGCACAAAGACATAGAAGATATTGTCCGGAACCTGAAAAAGAAGATAAACGCGGACCACATGATAGTGACACTCGGGAAAAAAGGCTCCATCGGGATCAACAGCAACAACAAGGTAAAGAGGACACCTATCCTGTCATCAAAGGTCGTCGATACCGTGGGCGCGGGAGATGCCTTTTTTGCGTATACAGCACCCTGCCTTATCAGGGAAATGCCCCTTGACCTGGTCTCGTTTATCGGAAACGCGGTTGGCGCGCTGGCGGTACAGATACCCGGCAACAAGCGTTCAGTCGAAAAGCATGAGCTTCTCGAATTCATTCACACAATTTTGAAGTAAGGTCAAATGACGGACAAATACAGAATCGACAGCCACAAACTCCTCTACCACGTCCCAAGGGTAAACGCCTGGATGGAGGGGAAAAACATATATCCGGTCTATATGGAGATAAGCCCTTCAGGCGCGTGCAATCACCGCTGTACCTTTTGCGGCCTGGATTTTATGGAGTACCAGAACAGGTACCTCGACGGAGACGTGCTCAAGGAGAGGCTCGCGGAAATGGCCGGCCTGGGGCTTAAGAGCGTTATGTATGCCGGTGAAGGGGAGCCCTTTCTTCATAAACGCATGGTTGAGATAATCAACCACACGAAGAAATGCGGAATTGATTCAGCCATGACCACAAACGCGGTGCTCATGAACGAAACGCGGGCCAGTGCCATACTGGGCGACATGGAGTGGATAAAGGTGAGCATCAATGCGGGCACGCCCGCCACGTATTCGGCAGTGCATCGCACCAAGGAAGCGGACTTTAACACGGTCATAAGCAACCTCTCCAACGCCGCCCGCATCAGACAGGCCAACGGATACAAATGCACCCTCGGCATGCAGATGCTCCTTCTGCCTGAAAACAAGGACGAGGCGGTCACGCTGGCGGGAATCGCCAGGGACATTGGCATGGACTATCTTGTGATAAAACCGTATTCCCAGCACCTCCTGAGCAAAACAGAAAAGTACAGTGAAGTTAAATACAGTGACCAGCTCAGCCTTGCCGATACGCTGAGGGAATTCAGCACAGACGCCTTCAGCGTAATATTCAGGGCGCGCACGATGAAAAAGTGGGACGAGGGAGAAAGGACCTACAACAGGTGTCTTGCCCTGCCCTTCTGGTCCTATATGGACGCGGGCGGGGGAATATGGGGATGCAGCGCTTACCTCGGTGACGACAGGTTTTATTACGGGAACATATATGAGAACACCTTTAAAGAAATATGGGAGGGAGAGAAGCGCAGGAACTCCCTGAAGTGGGTAGAGGACGAGCTTGATTCCTCACAGTGCAGGGTAAACTGCCGGATGGACGAGATCAACAGGTACCTGTGGGAACTCAAAAACCCGCCGGCGCATGTTAATTTTATTTGAACCAGGATGATGCGTCTTAATTAATGCGGGCGTTGTGAGAGAAATTATTTTTCGATAGATCAGTCGCAATATAAATTAATCTGAGAGTGTATCTTTTATTCAAAGTTATATGCATAATCTAAAACGATATATCGAGTTAAATAATTTATAGAGCAATGACTGCATTAATTGCCTGAATTATTTATGATACTTTATCAAACAGTAAAGAAATGAAGACAAATCTTACAGACTACAAAGGCGCGGCAAAGCAGGCGGGTCCCGATGTCCTCCTGGGGCTTATGAGGACAATGCTGCTCATCCGCCGTTTTGAAGAGAAGATCATCGAGGTGTATCCTGTACAGGACATGAAGACCCCGGTGCATCTCTATATCGGCGAGGAGGCCATTGCGGCAGGAGTATGCGCCCATCTGAAAAAAGAGGATTACCTCTTCACCACCCACCGAAGCCACGGTCACTGTCTCGCCAAGGGTTCTTCCCCCGAGATGCTCTACGCGGAATTTTACGGCAGGAGTACCGGATGTTCAAAGGGCAAGGGAGGCTCCATGCACCCTGTGGACCCTGAAAACGGTATTCTCGGCACTACCGCGATTGTGGGCGGAGGCATTCCTCTTGCCGCCGGCACGGCCCTCGCATCCAAAATGAAAAAAGACGGGAAGATATCGGTCACGTTCTTCGGCGACGGCGCTTCGGAAGAAGGTACCTTTCATGAGAGCCTGAACTTCGCTTCATTGAAACAGCTCCCCGTGATATTTATCTGCGAAAACAATTCATATGCAACGACGTCGCCTATCTGGCAGAGACAGCCGCACGACAACATCGCCAAAAGGGCCTCCGGATATAACATCCCCGGAATTACCGTTGACGGCAACAGCGTGCTTGAGGTCTATGAAGCGGCAGGTGAGGCTGTTCAGAGGGCGCGGGACGGCCGGGGGCCGACCCTGATCGAATGCAGGACATACAGGTGGAAAGGGCATGTCGGTCCTGACTGCGACCACGAGAAGGGCTGCAGGCCCATGGAAGACCTTAACAAATGGAAAGAGAGATGTCCTGTAGTGATGTTCAGAGATTTTTTAATAAATAACAGTGTTATAACTGAAACACAATATAATGATATGCTCGCGGAGATCGACCGGGAAATGGACAGGAGCATCAGCGCGGCAAGAGAGAGCGCGATGCCTGAGAAGGAAGAATTGCTGAAGGACGTATATCACATAACGAGATAATTTTTTGTCTGGCATTAATAAGATAGAAAATATTTGGCACTGGTGGAGGACGAATTTAAAAGGTCATCTCGATACATTAAGAGCAGTTTGAACCTGCATAATGATATTTGATCAGCGGTATACAAAGGACAACAACCAGCAATATATAATCTAAAATCTCTTATCGAATTATGAATTTTAAATTTGACCTCCACCAGCTTGAATGCTGCCATCGTATGGAGTTCACAACTCGAATGAACTATAAATAACTATGCCCTGGACTAAAGTTTATACAGACATGTCTGATGTTAAAGACATCCTTGCCGGAGAAGGGCTGAGGGCGCTTTCCTACAGGGAAGCACTGAAAGAGGCCCAGGAACAGTTGCTGCGCAGCGATGACAGCGTCTTTCTGCTGGGTGAAGGGGTTGATGATCCAGGTGGGATCTTCGGATCAACCCTCGGACTCTGGAATGAGTTCGGCAAAGAGAGGGTCATGGACATCGCGATTGCTGAAAACGGCATGACCGGCGTGGCTATCGGCGCGGCGATGGCCGGGATGAAGCCTGTCTTTGTGCATATGAGAATGGACTTTCTGCCGATGTGCATGGACCAGATTGTCAATCATGCCGCCAAGTGGAACTATATGACCGGCGGAAAAGTAAATGTCCCTCTTGTCGTAAGGAGTATAATAGGAAGGGGCTGGGGTTCAGCGGCCCAGCATTCGCAGGCGCTTCACGGTCTGTTTATGCATGTACCCGGGCTGAAAATAGTAATGCCGAGCACCCCCTATGATGCCAAAGGCCTGTTAATGGAAGCGGTCAACGACGGGAACCCTGTAATGTTTATAGAACACAGATGGTTGTACGATTATATCGGATTTGTGCCTGAGGAGGCTTATACGGTCCCCTTCGGCAAAGGGATCGTCAGAAGGCCCGGCAGCGATGTTACTGTAGTCGCGCTTTCCGTCATGGTATACGAGGCGATAAAGGCCGCGAAGACGCTAGAGGGTTTGGGTATGGATATCGAGGTCATTGATCCAAGGACATTAAAACCGCTGGATGAAGAATTGATAATAGCGTCGGTGAAAAAGACCGGGCGGCTGGTCATCGCCGACGTGGCCTGCAAAACAGGAGGAGCAGGCGCCGAGATAGCGTGCAGGGTGGCGGAATCCGCGCACGGGTATTTAAAGGCCCCTGTGAAACGGGTGAATTTCCCGGACACCCCCACCCCTTGCAGTCCGGTGCTTGAAGAGGCTTACTATCCCAATGCCGGGACTATCGTTCAGGCGGTAAAGGAGCTGATCGGATAATGGACAAACTGGGCGTAAGCATAATCATGCCTTCGCTGAATGAAGAGCAGAATGTCCGCGCGGCCATTACTGATACACTCAGGGCCATGGATGAATTTGAAATAGATGGCGAAATAGTGGTCATTAATGACGGAAGCACGGACAGGACCGGGGCCATTGTAAAAGAGGCGATGGCAAAAGACAGCCGCATCAGACTGATCAGCCACGATAAACCGGAAGGGATAGGGGCGTCTTTCTGGGATGGTGTCAGAAACGCGAAGGGAGACATTGTCACAATGATTCCCGGTGACAACGAAAATGACCCCTGGGAAACACTGCAGTACTACAGACTGCTTGAACATGTCGATATGGTAATACCCTTTGTATTCAACAGGGAGGTCCGTTCTCTCTTCAGGAATGCTTTGTCATACGTTTACCGCTTTATTATCAACACAACTTTCCTGGTCAATTTCAATTACACAAACGGGACGATTCTCTACAGGAAGTCCATACTGGACGAACTTACGGTCAGCAGTACAGGGTTCTTTTTTCAGACAGATATTCTTATCAGGTCAGCAAAAAGGGGCTATCTGTTCGCTGAAGTCCCGTACAGGCTTAATATGAGAAGCTCGGGCAAATCAAAGGCTGTTTCATTTCCATCACTGATGAAGGTCATGAACGGTTATCTGACCCTTGTTAAAGATATATACTTCAGCAAGAAAGACGCTGTCCCGAGAAAATTTGCAGAGGGCTCCCTTACCGAAAAACGCCACAGCACAAGGGAACATGTTTAGATGAAAAAGATAATCCTTGACGGGCACAAGCTCCAGTGGCACAAAGACAGGGTAGACGCGTGGCTAAACGGAGAACGCATAGCCCCCATAACCATCGACTGCGCGCTGACTCGGAAATGCTCATACAGGTGCACGTACTGCTACGGCATGCTGCAGGCCAATGACGAAAAACGCATGACAAAGGACGTCATATTCCGTTTTTTGGACGATGCAGCCGAGATAGGCGTAAAGGCCATAAGTTTTGTAAGCGACGGGGAAAGCACATGCAGTCCGCACTTATATGATGCTGTCCTCAGAGGCAGGGCGAACGGCCTGGACATGGCGATAGGCACCAACGGCTATATGCTGAAAGACGACAGGCTGGAGGACATACTTCCCGCGCTGACTTATCTTAGATTCAACATATCCGCCGGAGAGCCTGAGAGATACGCTCAGATCCACGGCTGCAAGACACAGCACTTTGAAAAGGTCATCAACACGATCAGGGAATCCGTCAGGATAAAAAAAGAGAAGGGGCTCGATGTCACTCTGGGTCTCCAGATGGTGCTTCTGCCTGAATTCACGGACCAGATCATCCCGCTTTCAAAGCTCGGCAGGGAACTCGGAGTAGATTACCTTGTTATAAAACACTGCAGCGACGATGAGCAGGGGAGCCTCGGTGTGGACTACGCAAAATATCATGATATGATCGACGTTCTGAAAGAAGCGGAGGCCTGTTCTGAAAACGGTTATATGGTCAGGGCCAAATGGTCCAAGATCCTCAGCAGCGGAAAGCGCAAATACTCCAGGTGCTACGGCCCGCCCTTTATCATGCAGTTTTCGGGCTCCGGACTCGTGGCCCCGTGCGGCATGCTGTTTAACAGCAAGTACAAAAAATATCATATAGCGAATATAGCTGACATGTCCTTTAAAGAGATATGGCAGAGCGACCGCTACCGGGAAGTACTTGACCTCATCGCCTCTGATAAATTCGACGCAAGGACAATGTGCGGCTCCCTCTGCCTTCAGCACAAGGTCAATGAATTCCTCTGGGACCTGAAGCGTGGAGACGCGGCACTCGAAGAACCCGAGGGGGACGCGCCCATGCATATAAATTTCATTTGATCTTTCTTGCAATTAAGCCGGTTAATGTAATTGTGAAACAGCAATCATAATGAGCAAGGGAATAATTATCGCGGGGAAATGCGCGCCTGAAGAACGTCTGCTGTCTTATGCGTACGAAGCAGGCCTGCCAGCAGTGGAGCTGTACACTACTGCTGAAACACTGGATGATATGGAGACCGCCGCAAAGATCTGCGGAAAGTTCCCCCTTCGTTACGCTCTCCACGCGCCGAACACCGGATGCGACCCGGTGAAGCTGGCTGAATTTACGGAGGCTGTAGGCGCTGAGGTCGTGGTCACGCATGATATTTACTGGGAAGACGAGTGGCTGGAGATTGCCGGATTGTTTAAAAAAATCAATACGCGGTTATGCGTGGAAAACACCTACAGCATCCACGAACCCGCCAAATTCATGAGGAGATACGGCCTCGGCAGGTGCCTTGACCTTGAGCATTTGCAAATGGAATGCGCCGGGATTTTCGAGGAAGAGTTTGTAAGGTTTATAAAGCAGGCGTCGCACATCCACCTTACAGGTTATTCATCCGGCACCGATCTGTGGCACAGCCATATCCACCACTCTCCGGAGCAGGGCAGATATTTTCTGGACCTCATACACAGGTCAGGTTATTCCGGGTTTATTGTTTCCGAGGCAAGAAGTGCATATCAGACGGCTGAAGAGTTCAGGGCGCTGAATGTTTTTTTCGGGCAGTGGGAGAAGGACGCGGGAGAAAGCATGGGCGGGGTTGCTCAATGAAGGTACTCGTCTTCGGGCTGACTATATTCTGTGCTGCTTTTGTGCTTCACCTGATGGTCTGGAAGATCCGTCTCCCCAACAGACAGGTAAAGACCATGCTGCTGATTTTTTTTGCCGTGCTGCTTGGCAGTATATTGATACTGTTAAACGCCCCTTCGTCATTTAAATTTTTCGATCTTGCCCCTCCGGAGAACATATGGGAGTATCTGCACATATGCCTTTTCTTTATCTCCCTGACGCTCGCGTACATGATAACCTACTCTGCGCTTGAGGCGGACAGTCCCTCCCTCGTCATGGTAATGACTATAAGCAGGGCGGAACCCGAAGGCCTGGATAAAAAAAGGTTCGGGGAGCTGATGTCCGACGAGACACTGGTGATGCCGCGGATCAGGGACGTGCTGACCGACAAAATGGCGTATATGGAAGGCGGCAGATATCGTCTCACTCCCAAGGGGGCCCTTATGGCCCGACTGTTTATATTATGGCGCAGGCTTATCAACGCGCCCGAGGAGGGAGGCTAGATGCATTTGTCCGGAAGCGCCGTGCATTTTATGATCCCTGTTGCCGGACTGACGGTAAATGTCCTGACGCAGCTTCTCAGCGTCCGTCTCATTTCAGGGCTGGGAATACTGAAATCGGTATTTACCGGGTTCGTGATCGGAGGCCTTGGTGTTTTGTTCGCTGAAATATATATTTCGGGAGGTCATCAGGGTCACGGGCCCGAGGCCCTTTCCATGATTGCCGCGAATGTTATAATCTACGGCGCTCTGGGATACTGCTACTTCCATTTTATCAACCTTGGAATCACCGCCAGAAGGATAAGAATACTCAGGGAACTGTACATGTCCGGCAGAGGGCTTACTTTGGATGAACTGCTTAAGCGGTATAACGCCGGGGACATGATCAGCAAGAGGCTCGACCGGCTGCTCGGAAGCGGACAGATTGTGTGCGTGAATGATAAATACCACATCGGCAAGCCCGTCATGCTTATGATGTCGAGAACCATTGTCGTGATGAAACTTATTATTCTGGGAAAGAAAAGCGAGTTTGATTGATAAACACACTTTGGTTGTAATTATGAATTATCCATTGTTAAAATACCTTCTGTTTCAGAAAAATCTTTTTGCATAAAACAGGTCTGGCTTCGTGATCTTAATAAATTCGTCCCCCAAAGACGCGCTGAAAATATTTCAGCCCTTTTTACCTATTTTCGTCCCCGTCGGCGTCGGCTGTCTTCTTGCAGCGTGTGAGCAG
>JBFLYJ010000219.1:0-5884 GCA_040756635.1 Nitrospirota bacterium | reverse complement strand
TTGACCATTCTGGCATCACAGCTTTGCTTGCCTTTACGAATAGAATTGTTGCAGGAATAGTAATGAAATCGACCCGATTTGGCTGAGCCCCCCTGCATGGCATAGCCGCAATTACCACAGAAAATAAGACCTGAAAGCAAATACGGAGATTGTAGTGTCTTTGGATTACAGTTGACCGGGCTTCGTTCCTCAATAAGCTTTTGCACTCTTTGAAAGATCTCCTTTTCAATGATAGCTGGGAAGTTGTCTTCTATCCGTAATGGCTCTTGTGTCTTGTCGGATTTGCCCCAAACAAGTGTACCTATGTAGATTTCATTTCGCAATAAATAGAGTATAATATTCTTAGTCCATTTGGCGCCTCGATTGGTTGCGATGCCCTCCTCATTCAATTTCTTTGCAATCTCTTTTGCACCCGTTCCCGAAATAGCCATATTAAAAATTCTGCAGACGATTGGAGCAAAATCATCATCAATTTCCAAAGTTTTCTTAGTGGTATTTCCTGCTTCGATTGGTTTTATTTTGTAGCCAATTGGCGGAATACCACCGGTATAAAAGCCTCGACTGGCGCTCTCTCGCATTCCTCGTTTTGTGTCCTGTGCAAGATTGGCAGAATAGAATTCATCAATTACTTCAATAATGCCCTCAAGAAGGCTTCCGGCAGGCGAATCGTCAATCTGTTCGTTAATAGAAAGCACCTGGATACCCTTCTTTTTCAGAAGCGATTTGAATATGATTGAATCTTCCCTATTGCGGGCAAATCGGGAAAGCTTCCAAACAAGGACCGCATCAAACGGTTTGGACTTAGACTTTGCCAAAGATATCATTTCCTGGAAAGCGGGACGGTCTGCAGTCCTGGCGCTCTCGGCTTCATCGACAAACTCCCGGACTATTTCAAATCCTTTATTTTCGGCGTATTTCCTAAGCGCCTTCAATTGAGCAGAGATTGATAGGTCTTTTTCTGCCTGTCGCTCGGATGATACGCGGGCATATAATACAGCTTTCATAATCTAACCTATAATAGTTGAAATGATTCCTTTGAAATTATTGGCGATATTTTTTTTAGTTGGGAATCAAATAAATATGATTGTCTCTCTGGGACACATATAACAATAAGCTTGGCAACCCTATAATTCCATATAATGGGTCTAATAATTACTGACAGACAATATTTTTCCCAAAAATCAAGACCGGTAAGCCTTTTAATGTATACAGGTGCTTTTTGTGAATAGGCAGTAAGTAAATGTTCTTGCATCTTTATTTTCATTCCTCGCTTCGGGAAAAAGGAATTCGGGACTCTATAACGTGCCCTTGGATTATATTTGGGGCTGCGGTGAAAACACTTAGCCATTAAATAACCATCTGGAAGTCCTGTTTCAATCTCAAATACTGAACACCATAAATTCCCCTTAGGTGTTTGAAGATTGGACACAGATGCCATTCTTGAGACGATTCCTATGTAGGCTTTGTGATATATTTCATGCAAATAAATAGGGTCGTATCCGCAATTAATCATGTCAGCGGTGAAGCTCTCTTTTTCCATGTGCAGCGCGGCTGCAAAGGCGTCAGCTTCGTTTTCCAATTCTTCGCCCTCCGCATCAGAAAATTCTGGATCAATACCTCTTATTTCGACACCGATGATTTCTCTTATTTCATGCCCAAGTGTAAATTCCTGGGACCCTTCCCAATCGTCTTCTTTATAGAGTATCTCAATATTCTCATTGAGTTTACCAAATAATCCCCGGCTTTCACTAGGCAATGATCCCGGAGATATTTTGTTAATTCCCAGTTTGTTTTTCGCGATATCTATGAATTCAGATTTTCTTAAATTGCCTTTCATACCGAAGTATCTTCTAAATTCTTCAGCAAGAAACTCTGGATCGCGAATCTGTTCTATCGTCGCATTTTGACGTATATATTTAGCGAAAGATGATAAAGGGCTTGATGGCGGTCCTTTAGATGATGACGATGACTTCATATTAATCTCCCCCCTCTTTCTTTTTCTTGAGTTCTTTGTACATATTGGCGATAAATTTCTTTGTTTGAAAGTCTATATTTGCTTTTGAACGTCTACCGAATTTGAATGTTGGATCCGATATGGCCTGCTGAAAGAGTTTTTCAACTTGAGCCATTTCTTTATTAGCAGAAGATTCTGCATCAAGGTAACCCGCGACTCCCATAAGCTCCGTTATATTTAGGCCATAGACTGCGGCAAGGCTTTTAAGTATATTGGGGTGGGGATCTGTTCTCTTTCCACTCTCGATTAAAGAAATATAAGCATTTGACACTCCGGCTCTATCTTCAACTTCTCTAAGCGACATACCCATTTTCATTCTCGCCTCTTTTAAATATTCACCCAATGACTTCATCTGCTCTCCTCCTTTCATAGAAATTATAAATCAGCCTGTTAAATTATGCAAGCGATATTTACAATATTAGTCATTTTTTTCTTGATTATTAGTCAGCAATACTTACATTATTTAGCAGTTGTAAACTTAATTTGGGGGTCGACATAGATGGTAAAAGTTAGATTAAAGCCCGGAGTAATTGAAAACATATTGGCGCGTAAGAGTTTATCTCAAAATTGGTTAGCTGGAAAACTTGATATATCAAGCGGATATATTTCTCAAATGCTTAAGGGAAAAAGGCTACCTTCACCTAAAATGAGGGACAAGCTTTTGGCATATTTCAATCATCTGGGATTTGATGATTTATTTGAGATTCAGAAATGAAAAATGAGGACTCTGATTTGGCAAGTAATGGTCTGATGATTCTAGCCCAGCTAATAGCCAAAAAGGCCATAAATGATTTTCAAAATCGTATCCAGTGCAATGGACCGCTAGGACTTGTCAAAGAGAATTCATTAAAAATCAGCGATCTTAAAAGGAAGGAAATCTTGGTCCATGACCAATAATAAAATCAAGGACTTGAGAGATCAGGTCAAAGACAATACGGATATTGCCAAGATTATTGGCGAGAGAATCAATCTTAATAGAAATAACATAGCCATTTGTCCTTTCCACGAAGATAATAATCCTAGTTTCTCCGTCAATTCCAAGGAACAATATTTCTATTGCTTCGGCTGTGGTGTCGGCGGTGATGTTATCAGATTTGTAGAATTATTCGACAAGAAGACATTCATCGAAGCCCTACGCTACCTGGCTGATCAGGCTGGAATCCCAAATCCCAACATGACTGAGGATGAATTAGACAGGATCAGAAAAAGGCAGGAAATTGCAGATATACTGGCTAAGGCGGTACAGTATTATAAAATCTCAATGACTCCTGAAGTTAAATCTTATTTGACAGATCAGCGTGGAATCAATGAATCGATAATTGACTATTTTCAAATAGGTTACGCCAATGGAAGACTGCACGAATATCTCATGAATAAATGCGGTTTTGAAGAGCACAGTTGTATCGAATCAGGATTGCTAAAGAAAACTGAGGATGGCTATGTAAGAGATTTGTTTCATCATCGCATTATATTTCCGGTTATCCATCGTGGAACAATTGTTAACATTTCTGCAAGGGCGCTAAACGAAATAGGACCAAAATATCTGCATCTGCCTGGCAAAATAAATCATCTTTTTAATGAAGAAGCATTACATGACAAGGAAATCATTCTGACCGAGGGAATTATAGATTGCTTAACAGCAATTCAGGCTGGTTATTCAGCTGTAGCGACTTTGGGTTCATGCGGCTTCAAAGAGGACTTTGTTCCCAAATTCGATAAATGCCGCAGGGTCTTTATCTGTTTCGATGCTGATGAAGCTGGGAGAAATGGGGCCACAAAGACAGTTGAACTTCTCGGCTCGAAATCAAGACTCATTACACTTCCTGATAATTTTGATTTAAATGAATATTTCCGATCCCACAATAAAGAGCAATTTGATTCTTTGAAGCAGTCGGCTTTAGATTTAATCCAGTATCAAATCGGTTTAATCCCGAAGGATATAGGCAAACCGGAATTATCCGAACAGCTTTATCCAATTCTAGAAACGCTCTCGAAAGAGGATATCGCCAAGGCCGAATCTTACCTTAGTTATGAGATAGGTAAACGATTCAACCTTAAAAGCAATGATCTTGATGCTTATCGAAAAAAATTAAATATTATGAGAAAAGAAATATCCGACTCAAGCCGCGAAAAGATCCAATCCGGGAAAACAACAATCACAGCATCTTTTGAAGGACTCATTGATTTGGTAGAGGATTATGAAACAACTGCCTTCCTG
This sequence comes from Nitrospirota bacterium, assembly GCA_040756635.1. Lineage (GTDB taxonomy): Bacteria > Nitrospirota > Thermodesulfovibrionia > UBA6902 > UBA6902 > UBA6902. The sequence goes on along the minus strand of JBFLYJ010000219.1, from coordinate 1,652 downwards.
GTCAAAGATGAAGCTGCGATTTCCATTATCAACAAGGTTGAGATTGACGGGAAGTTATTTATTCCGCCTAATAAAGGGGCTATCCCCTGGTTGTTGCCTCAAGGCCAGGAGGTGATGAAATATCATGAGTTGGAACAGAAATTACCAAATGCGAAAAGTGACGAGGCAATATATGATGATATTGTCAACTACCTACAAAATATTTCCGAGTTGCCAAGCGCCTTTCATTATGATTTCCTCGCCGCATGGGTAATGCACACATATCTTATTGAACCTGTTCAATATTCGCCGATTATTTGTCTGTTTGCAGTCCCTGAAAGAGGAAAAACCAGAACCGGAAAAAGCCTTATTTATCTCGCATATAGAGGTGTACACGTTGAGTCACTGAGAGATCCATATATTGTGCGTCTGGCTGAAAACTTTGGTTCTACGATCTTTTTTGATGTCAAAGACGTTTGGCGCAAGGCTGAAAAATCGGGAAGCGAAGACATCCTCTTAATGAGGTACGAAAAAGGCGCCTTAGTTCCAAGAGTACAATATCCTGATCGCGGTGCTTATGAGGATACAGTCTATTACAAAATATTCGGCCCCACAATTATTGGAACAAATGAAAGTCTTGACAAGATTCTGGAAACAAGAGCAGTAGTAATAAATATGCCTGAGACGAGCAGGCAATTTGAAAACGATGTAACTCCCGAGAATGCTCTTCCTCTGAAGGAGAGACTGTTGTTATTTAGAGCCAGGCATCTTGGTGAGAAGCCTCCAGATGTCTCCAAACCTGCTGAGGGCAGATTGGGAGATATCCTCAGACCAATCTATCAAATAATTCGTATTGTAAAACCAGCGAACGAAGATGGATTCCTGCAGTTTGTCAAAGGCCTCAAGTCGGCAAGGGCGATTGAGAAATCCACAAGCCTCGAAGCTGAGATTGTACAGGCCATTATCAATCTCCCACATGAGGTTAAAGCGGGCGCCTTGGCTGTAAAGATCGCTACGGATAAGGTCAACGAGAATAGGCCGGAAAGATACAGAGTCACATATCAAAGGATAGGACGGATTCTTTCCGCTTTGGGATTTACCAAGGGCAAGGCCGGTGATGGGGCTTCCGTCATTTTATGGGATGATAATCTAATATCCAAATTAAAAACCAATTACGGGCTTGAACTATCGTCAGTATCGTCAGAAACATCAGAAATATCTGAAAACGAGACAGAGGTTACTGACGAATCTGACGTTTCTGACGTTTTGCAGAGGTCATTTATATAATGGGGTGAAACATGTCAATTGCGGAAACCAGAAATGGAAGTATCGATTCCAATATTCATAAATCGCTATGGAAGGCACTTTATGGCATACCAGAAGCTGATCATAAAACTGACGTCGAAGGAATCAATAGTGATGATCAGTTATTCGCCAATGCATTTAAGGAAGAACTGAACAGACTTGACCGGGATTTCCCTGAGAACACAATATCATTTATCAGACTTCATAAACCGAACCTTTATCATCAAATTAACGAAATTGAATCAAAGCTGAATATTGTGTGGATAAAAGGTCAATCGGGCAACAGCAGACTGGCTGATTTCCGGGAAATTCTTAGAGAATGGCGCAGATTGCATCTTATGGCAGCGGGAATTTATGCCAAAGAATGC
>JBFLYJ010000218.1:0-5894 GCA_040756635.1 Nitrospirota bacterium | reverse complement strand
GACTCTATTCAGTCTCAGTCATCATCAGTTCTTCATGTGTCATTTTACGCATCTGTGAATAATAACTCATAATAGTCTTAAGTGTGTCAGGCAAGATAAGTCCGTGAGACATTATTATATATTTTTTAATTATAAAAAGGGATATCCTTATATGTAAATAATTAAAAACAATACATAACCCGCACTCAGGTATTCCTGTCCGTTTAACAATATTCATAGGAGATTGAACTTCTGCATCTTGTATCTTAGCGCATCCCTTGATATTCCTAACAACTTGGCCGCCTTGGTCTGGTTATTATCAGCTTTTTTGAGGGCCTGGACAACAAGGTCCTTTTCCACATTTCTTAATGAAAGTCCCTCGCTGGGTAAATCTATTGACGTACCTTCCTCAGCTTCAGAATCAACATACTCAACTATTTCAGACGGAAGATGTCTTGGATAAATTATATCGGTGTCTTCCAGGATACATATTCTCTCTACAACATTTCTCAGTTCTCTTGCGTTCCCATACCATGGATAATTCAATAAAAGCCTTTCAGCCTCAGGAGAAATACTTTTGACACTTTTCTTGAATTCCTTATTGAACCTGCTTATGTGATGCATAGCCAGAGGTATTATATCCTCCCTTCGTTCCCTTAAGGGTAAAAGGTATATAGGAAATACCTTAAGTCTGTAATAAAGATCTGCCCTGAAGTCACCCTGTCTGACAGCTCCCTCTAGGTTTTTCTTGTTTGTAGTCGCTACAATCCTGACATTGACTTTAATATCCTTAAGTCCACCGACCCTTTTAAATGTCTTTTCCTCCAGGGCTCTCAGTAACTTGGCTTGCGTAGACAATTTAATATCTCCTATTTCATCGAGATATATGGTTCCTCCGCTGGCAACTTCAAATAGTCCCTTCTTGGACGCTTTTGCATCTGTAAATGATCCCTTTTCATGACCAAAAAGTTCGCTTTCTATCAGTGCCTCAGGTATGGCTGTGCAGGTTATTTCTACGAATGGCTCCGATGCCCTCTGACTGTGATAATGAATTGCTCTTGCAAGCAGACTCTTGCCGGTTCCGCTCTCCCCCTGTATGAGAATGGTATTGGCGTCACTTGCCGCTACTTTCTTGGCAAGTGCTATAACGTCCTTCATTACTGGTGACTCGCCGATAATATTACTGAAGCTGTAAGTATCAAACTTTTCTTCACGAAGGAAAGAAACTTCTCTTTTTAAATGTGCCGTTTCAGATGCCTTCTTAATGAGAACTGAAATTCTGTCCAGTTCAAAGGGCTTTTCCACGAAGTCATACGCGCCTAACTTTATGGTGGAAACCGCAGTTTCTATGTCACCGTGCGCGGTAATAATAATTACAATAACGTCATTGCTGAGGTTCTTGATGGCCTTCAATGTCTCTATGCCGCCGATTCCCGGCATATTGAGATCCAGAATAACTATGTCCGGAGATTCAATTTTGAAAATTTCAATCCCGTCCTCCCCTGATGCAGCGGTAATGACCTCACACTCATTTTTTTCGAGGTGCTGCTTAAGACTCTTGGTTATAAAATCCTCATCATCTATAACCAGTATCTTACTCTGAACCAAAACCCCTCCATAATTAAATGGAACAATATATTCCCGGCACAATCTGTAATGTACCGGTCCACTTACAACATAGACTAAACTATATTCGATGTTTTCAACAAGCGATATTTATTCGTCACCGCTTGTCTGCATAACAGGTAAATAAATCAGAAATGTACTCCCTGTACCGAGTTCACTTTTTACAACAATCTCCCCACCGTGTTCGTGTACGATTCTCCTGCTTATGGCTAAACCAAGCCCGGTACCCTTTGACTTTTTTGTGAAGAACGGATCAAATATACTGTCCAGATATTCATCTTCTATCCCTTTGCCCGTATCTTCGAATCGCAGAATAACAGCCTTCTCGCCTGGCAGCAACTCAATAATTCTACTATCTTCTTCCTTATGTATGTCGGATTTCACCGTTGTTATCTTAAGCTTTCCGCCATCAGGCATGGCCTGTACTGCATTTATCATCAAATTCAGAAATACCTGCTGCATCTGGTCGGGATCCATCATAACATCTGGGATTTCTCCTTCAATATGGGTATCGATTGAAACATTATGTTTTCTTGCCTCAGGATAAACGAAGAAAACTGCTTTATTCAACACGTCATTTATATTAAGCGGCAAGAAATGAGGGGGCTTTGGCTTCGCATAATTAAGCAGATCCTTAACAGTGCGGTCTAGCCTTTTTATATGATTCAATATCTCGGTTGTCACAGCTTTTCTGCTGTCGTCTTCACTCATTTCAGATTGAAAAACCTGAACAGCACAGCTTATGCCGGTCAGAGGATTCTTGATTTCATGAGCAATTCCGGAGATAATTTCACCCAGAGACGCCAGTTTTGCTGCTCTCTGCATTTGTTCTGAATGGCACATTTCTATTTCCTGTTTCGCTGCATCAAGAGATTCGAGCATACTGTTAAAACTCTTTGCCATCAGACCGAATTCATCTTTCTTGTCTTCCTCCATTCTTGCTGATAAGTCACCATCTTCAATTCTCCTTATGGTGCGGATCATTTTCTTAATAGGCCTGTCTATTAATACACCTACAACGAACATGAATCCGCCGCCGATAAGCACGAATCCGATGATAGCGTCCAACAAACGTTCTTTCTGAAATTTATTTATTGACTTATATACGTCATTCAGAGATATATCGACACCAAGAACTCCCAGAATTTCTTTTTCAGGATTATGGCACCGATGGCAGATCGTCTGATTCTGGATAAGAGTAAGTTTAGAAGCAAATCCATCAGCATTTTTACCTGATAAGTACGCATTATTTATTGCTTTCCTCTTTATCATATCACTGTCTCGACTACTAATAGGGCGACCTATATCTTCTTTAGATGAAGACGCGACTATTACTCCTTTTTCAGGTTCAACTATTCTAATGGCCCTCAACTCCCTGGAATCCTTTGTGAGACTTTCCAGAAAATGCTGTAAATCCTGCCATTTGTTTTTCAACATAAGAACCATAATACTGTGGGAAATCCTCTCGGAGAGCAATACCGCTTTTTCCATTTGGCCATCAAGAAGTTTTTCTTCAGTTTCTTTAATGTCCCGCCATGTAGAAAACGTCATTATGACAGAGACGATAAGAAATGCAGTGATAGTTATTTTGAATTTCAGGCTGTTAAACATCATTAAATATAACATACAAGCTGAAACACCTACTAAATTATTAAAGCAAATCCTGTTCCGGATGCAAATTACAACCATGCGTAATAAAAAGCAACAACCTCTTGACAAAAGAATATTCAAATGTTAATAATATTCACTTTTGTGAGACTTCAAAAGATTATTTAATATTCTTATTAAGAAAATTTAGTAAATCATTTGCATTCCATATGGTAATATTAACGGTTGCTATAAAGGGGTAAACCTCCGTTGTTACGATGTATGACCCCTGCATACCTCAAAGACCAATTAATAACATTGTACGAATAGGAGGATAGGGATTTGGAATTTAAAAGATGTGTAACCAGAAAAACTTTATTCCTTGTAATATTCCTTTTGTTCTCTTTTATGACTTCGGGTGTTTACGCAGCAGATAAAGAAAACTGCCTGATGTGTCATAAGTATCGTCAGATCGGGCGTATTGATGAAAAGGGGCATAAAAGGAGTTATTTCGTGAGTGAAAATATCTACGCTAATTCTGTTCACAGAAATGTCCCTTGCAGAGATTGCCATACATATATAGATAAGCTCCCTCACGATCCGGTGACACAGGAGGTCAATTGTGCCAACGAATGTCATATCAAACCCCCTTTCTCAAGCGAAAATTTTTCTCATAGGAAAATAATCGATGTATATAACAAGAGTGTTCATGGAGCCCAGGAGGATGACTCTCCGACATTAAGAGCGGCAAAACCATATTGTAAATACTGTCATCTCAACCCTATATATACAAGGGTTGAAGAGCAAAGGATCGCTTTTGAAGAGACCCTGGGCCGCTGTCTGAATTGTCATGAAAGGAAAGGCGTTACACAAGCCTACAAACACATAACACACCGCCTTCGTTCAAAGACCTCCCGCTCACCTCAGGAAATAGTCCAGTTATGCGCAAAGAACTGCCACGCTGACCTTGTATTAATGAAAAAGCTGAAGGTCTCCAAGGAAAGCCTTGAGGCAGTGAAAACATACAATGAGTCAATCCATGGAAAGGCCGTTGGTCTGGGTTCCCAAATTGCGGCTGACTGTGTAAGCTGTCATGCAACGAGCTCGATACACGATATCTACAAGAAAGATGAGCCTCACTCAACTGTCAATAAAGCAAACCTTGTAAAAACATGCAAACAGTGCCATGAAAACGTCACCGAAAGATTTGCTCAGATTGACGTACATTCTGAAATAGGCCCTCATGAAAAACCGGTTTTATATACTGTGAATGTTATTTTGGGATTTGCTTTTTACGGATCGGTATTCGGTTTAATAGGCCTTGCAATGCTCGAATCATACGGCAGAAGAAAAGATGGGATTAAGATGCAGATCATTCATGGAACATCATGGCGCGGGCATTCAAAACGGGACAAATCCAAATAATGTCATGATAAAAATGATAGCAATATCTCTATATTTTTCAAGGAGGCATGATGTCAACATCTATTGAAAATGTCGCAGCTTCTCCCAAAGAAACGGGCGCTGATGAATACTATACATTTGTTGAAGGTGTGGGAAATATCCCGAGAGACATTTATAAGTTGGTAAAATCAGACCCGCTGGGGGATCTTCCACGCTACTCAGTACATATCGTGATCCAGCATTTTGTAACATTCGTGACTTTCCTGATATTGGCAGCTACAGGGCTGACTTTGCATTTTGCAAGCCTTTGGTGGGCCCCCCTTGTGATGAAACTTTTCGGTGGAACGGACATGGCAAGAGTCATTCACAGGGTAGCCGCCGCATTCATGGTACTTGCAAGCGTCTACCATCTGATTACGATTATCGGAGGGACCCTGCATAAAATTATGACAAAAAAATTTAATATCAAAAGGACCCAGATCCCTCTGCTCAAAGATGCTTACGATATTGTCCACGATATTAAATATTTCTTGGGGAAAGAAGACCAGCGTCCCAAAATGCACAAATTCATGTACAAGCAGAAACTTCACTATGTTGCGATATTGTGGGGCACGTTTGTACTTGTATCTGCCGGAACATCATTGTTGTTCCCTGAGACAATGGCAACTATCTGGCCTAATCCCCGCTTCGGACAGGACCTGGCCAGACTGATGCATGCAGATGAAGCGATAATGGCGATTACCGTTATCGTCTTCTGGCACTGGTCAAATGTACATCTCGTTCCCGGCAGATTTCCCCTTCAGTGGTCATTCCTGACGGGAAAGATCACCAGGGAGCATCAAATTGAGGAACACTTTCTGGAATACGTTTACAATCTGCAGGAGATTCCGGAAGAAAGAGAATATATGAAGAAAATTTTAAGAGAAAACGGTTACGACACGAACTAAAGGAGGTGACGTTCAAGTGCCAGGCGAACCAAAACGATTAGAACATCCCAAGTCAGTTTATGCTATAGGATTTTTTTTCAAGATCATTACTCTTACAGTCATGATAGCCGTTGTTTACCAGATCACTTTTTCTCCTCATGGCCCCGCCGTATTGGTGCCTATCAAGGAAAAAATAGAGGAGTCTCAAAAATCAGCGATCCTTGAGGAAGTGAGACTGCAGGAGGAATATGAAAAGCACAGGCATTTCCATCATGTGGTGGAATATCCCCAGCTGCCAGAAAATATGCGCCCGGTCTGCTATATATGCCATTCGGACTATCCCCACAGCAAGAACAAGAAAGTAAGGGCCAT
>JBFLYJ010000217.1:0-5910 GCA_040756635.1 Nitrospirota bacterium | reverse complement strand
TCGGCAACATACGAGAGCTCATGCATGATATTCTTTGCCATGGACAAATTTTTCGGCCTGACAAGGATATCGATGTCTCCCATTGTCCTTAGTCCTATGTCCCCGTATGCGGTCCAGGCCAGCGCCGCGCCTTTCAGCAAAATAACATCTATACCTTGTTCGTTAAAAGCGTGCAGAATGCGTTCCAGTTCGGAACGGAGATACATATTCCTTGCCACATTACCATGATAAAGTTCAGCAAGTTCGTCCCTCACATAAGAGGGGACCGAGGTTTTCTCCTGATGTTTTTTCAGATATGCATGCGTCAGGGGAGCGAGTCCCTGCGAAACCGAGGCTTCTAAAAAATCGTCCCATTTTATGCCATCGGAAATAAGTGAAGCTGCCTCTTCCGGAGCATCTTTAGAGGCTCCGTTCGTGGCACATAATATTAAAAGCCTGCTCTCATTCGACAGGTTCATTTCAATCCCCCGGCGATTGTCACCAGCCGCCCGTCTTTCACATTCTCCCCGATCTCAGGATAACAATAGGTCATTGTGTACGTTCTCGTGACATGAATATCTTTTTCCAGGAATATGTCTCCCTTATACAGGAGCCAGGCATGCCCGTCCATCCGTTTTTCATCAGTTTCGTCTGATGCGTACTTCACTCCAAAACATATATTTACGTACACGCCTTCCTGACGCATAAAACGGTAAAGTAACAACGACCGCTTAAGGCATGATATTTTGTATATCCAAAAATTTCTGCCAAGAATATAGTCGGTATATTTCTCGATTTTGGATACGGTTTGGTCAGAACACTCTGTTTCGGATTCAGGATTTCGGGGAGTGATGATTCGCATCAAACCGGGGATGGACAACATCTTCACCAGAATGGGCAGGACCGTTGCCAGAGAAAATATCCTTAGAAAAAGCAGACCGTCTTCCAGACCGCCAAAGTTTGACCGTGCAGTATTAGTGATCCGCATTATTGCCCCCTGCTGTCCGGAGAAGAGATAAAAGCGTTCCGGTCTGTTCAAATATATCTTGCCCGCTCAAAAGTTCAAAGCCCCTGACCTGCCTGACAAGTTTTCCAAAGAACTGAAGCTGTTGTCGGGAAATCTCCCTGTTTGATGACAACACGGACTGTTTCAGTAATCTCCCGAATACTTCCATCTGGTTAAGCGGGACTATGCGGCTCCTGCCTCTTAAGTGTCTCTTTAGAAAAACAATGACGTCCGGCCTGAGATAATTGATGAATGAACCGGGGACAAGACGGCTCATGTCTATGGAAGTTTTAATTCCCTTTTCATCGGGGAGGGTCACTTTGCTTGCGAGATCAGAATATCTTCCGATCGAGACCCTGTCCACATTAAATGTCTTTGTCATGGAATTGGCGACTATACCTTCATCTGTCTCCTCCAGTAACACAACATCGTCCGAGACGTATTTAAAACCTGCTGATACCAGGCTGAGAGTTGTGGTTGTTTTTCCGCTTCCGCTGTCTCCCGAAAACAGGTAGCCTACCCCATTTTTTTCAAGGGCGGCTGAGTGGAAGCAATATAGCGAGTTGAATTTCAGGTTCTCGGAGATTGGGGCGCCTATGAAGGAGAGGAGCCTTGCCGTATCATTTAAAGACTCTTTTCTGATAAAACCCTCGGCCGTTCCTGTCAGCGGACTGAAACGTATTATGGAGCCGTTATGCAAAGTATAGTAACTGTCCGCACCGTCTCTGTAAAAAGTCATGTACTCAGCTTTCAGTGATGCTACCGCAGTGACAGGGACAGGGGGCGGGTCTTTTTTGATAGAGAGATTATACGTTAAGGGCTTTATATTCGGCCGAAGTTTTCCTGCATAAAAGTAATTCAGATATTTCGATATCTTCGAATAAAGACGCTGATCACACTGTAAATGTAAGTTTACTCCCTGAATCGTATATGAAGATTGTTTCAATGATATGCTCCCCCTTACTCCGAATTTCTCCGGAGAAAAAACAGAAAAGACAAATAGGTTACTAATCGGTAATGCGTGTTTCTAAAATATGATCAGGCTGCCGGGCAGGTTCAATATTGTTAAATTATTTAAAACCCAGAGGACATCTTCCATGTTTGCCGTTTCTTCCGCTTGTACCCGTGTCCACACCGCGAGATCCAAGATCGTTATACCACTTTGTTATCTCATCCAGTTTCTGCTTGTGCTTCAACAGTACGGGTTCTGAAAATGGTTTCTTCTTTTTCATGCTGATTCCCCCTTCCGTAATAAGGCATAGTAATAATCTCTTCTATTTCCGACAGTTAAGACTCCTGCCCTCATCATATAATTAAACCCTCTCTTTCAAGCTCTCCTATCAATCTGATTACACTGGAAGTTGATCTATCGACTTCAACTTCATACTCGCACGCCAGCTTTTCACCAATTTCAGACGGGTCATGGCATTCGTCCATAATCTGCCAGATCCGCAATCCGGTCTCATTTAAACTGAAATAGTAGCGGGTATCAAGGTTTAATAAGACTGCGCCTTCATCCAGTTCTGTACAGATAACGGAGGGATTTTTTTTCATTGATTTCTCCACAGGTTTATTTACGTAAAAAATAGCAACAATCTTGCCACACGATAACATATTGAAAATAAATAAATTGTAAAATTAATTTTACAGATATCTGTAAAGTTAAACTTATAAGTGTAATTTAATACGACACCCATAAAGAGACAACAAAAAATACCGGGAGTTGACCCTGCAGGCAAGAATATTCTTGAATTAAAAGAGATGGAAGTGATGCCCGAATCAATTCATGAGCAAAATCGAAACAGACAAATCTTGCGGTTAATTATGAAGATTATTGGGTAATCTCGAATGTACCTTTAGACGAATGCTACAGTACTATAAGTTCTTTACTTCCCGGATCTTACGGGTCAACAATGGCAGGATCTCAAACAAATCACCGACTATTCCATAAGTCGCAACATTAAATATCGGGGCTTCCGGGTTTTTATTGATCGCAATGATAATGTCCGAAGACTGCATGCCTACCAGATGCTGGACGGCTCCTGAAATGCCGCACGCGATATATATCTTGGGATTGACTGTCTTGCCGGTCTGGCCTACCTGGCGGCTGTAAGGGATCCAGCCCTCATCAACAGCGGCACGTGAGGCCCCGACAGCCCCGCCCAATGCCTCTGCGAGTTCTTCCAGCATCCTGTAGCCTTTTTCCCCGCCAATGCCTCTGCCGCCTGCTACAATAATATCGGCCTCATGTAAATTTACGCTTACTTCAGATACTTCTTTTACAAACTCCAGGACCTTTGTCCTGGACTTGATATTATCCAGACCGACATTGACTATATCTCCGGTCCTGTCAGAATTGTACTCGCCCTTTTTCATTACGCGGGGTCTGACAGTCGCCATCTGCGGCCGGTAATCCGGACATAGGATGGTGGCCATGATATTGCCGCCGAACGCAGGCCTGACCTGAAGCAGATTTCTTGTTTCCTTGTCTATTTCGAGTGACGTACAGTCAGCTGTAAGACCTGTCCTGAGTTTTGCGGCCACTCTGGGAATAAAGGACCTTCCCACCGGGGTCGCGCCCGCAAGGACAATGGAAGGCTTTTGCTCTTCGATGACACTTGCGAGCAATGCACTGTACGGATCGTCATTGAATTTCTCAAGCTCCGGGGCGCTGCAGACGATTACCCTGTCGGCCCCCCATCTTACGAGTTCTTTCGCCTCAGTCTCTCCCGCTCCAAAGAGTACCGCCACCAGTTTTGCACCAAGTTCGTCAGCCAGTCTTCTGCCTGCGCCGAGCAGTTCATACGACACGGAGATAACTTTGCCGTCTTTCTGCTCCGCAAATACGAGAACGTCTTTATATTCTTCGATCTTCTGTCTGCTTTCCGCGCTAAGGGCCCCAGTTTCTGTCTCGATGATCGCGCCTTCAGGGCAGACGGACATACAGGTCATACACGCATTGCAATATTCATTTATATACGCCTTACCTTCCTTCAATACAATGGCGTCAAACGGACATGAAGACAGACACGTTTCACATCCCGTGCATTTTTCAGGTTTTACCACTACAGGCATTAAATATTTCCTCCGGGAACAAAATAAATTGTTGCAACTGTTTGAATCGCTTGAACAGCTTGAACAGTTAAACGGCTCAAGCAGCTGGAACCGATCAAGCTGTTGGAACGGTTAATTCGCCATCTGCTCATATGCACTTAATCCCCTTCAGAGCTTTGATCAGACCGTCCACCTGTTCCTCAGGAGTGCCGTCGATCATTTCCCTGTCAGTCTTGACTTCAGGGGCGAAGATGTTTTTAACCTTTGTCGGCGACCCCTTCAGGCCAAGATTATTTTCATCCGCGCCGATGTCGGTCATCCCCATCTTCTTTATCTCTGCCTTCTTTGCGGTCATCTTGCCTTTAAGCGAAGGCAGTCTCGGCTGATTCAGCTCTCTGACTACTGTAAGAAGGACCGGCAGAGAGGATTCTACAACGTCATACCCCTCATCCATGAGCCGCTCCACACGTATATAATTGTCCTTCACTTCTTCTATCTTTCGTATATACGAGATATGCGGAATATCAAGAAACTCCGCCGTCTCGGGACCTACCTGCGCAGTATCTCCGTCAATGGCCTGTTTGCCGCAGAAGACAATGTCAGCACCAAGTTTCTTTATCGCAAGCGCAAGCGTGTAAGATGTGGCCCATGTATCGGCACCCGCAAAGGCCCTGTCCGACAAGAGGACCGCCTCATCCACCCCCATGGACACGGCCTCCCGCAAAGAGGTTTCAGCCTGGGGAGGTCCCATCGTGAGAACAATTACCTTGCCGCCCTTCTGCTCCTTTATCTGAAGCGCTGCTTCAATAGCATGCAGGTCAAAAGGATTGATAATGCTCGGCACTCCTTCCCTCATGAGAGTGTTTGTCTCAGGATTGATCCTGATCTCGGCTGTGTCCGGCACCTGTTTAATACAAACGATAATATTCAATGCTACCTGGTCCTCCTGAATTCCTTAAGAAAAAAATCACAGGCTAAAAATTGAGTTGTTATTATACGATATTAAATTTAGATTGGTAAAGACAGGAAGGCCGGGAAAAAATATTTATGATATAGGACGGAGACTGTTTACGAATTCATAATATTCTTCTGAACGTCCGATAAACTCCACCCCTATTCCGTCATGAGAGTCAGGCGACATTTCCATTCTTCTCAGACTTACAGGTATGGTGATTTTGACGTCCCTGTAAGGGAGCCTTACTTCCCATCGTGACTCCAGCGGCAAACTCATCTCGGTCGTGCTGATGAACATTCCTTTCTCGGAAATATTCATGACCGTCCCGTTATGGATCCTGCTTCCGCAGCGGAATTCAACCTCCATATAAACGGGAATTCTTTTATAAGCTCTTTTTTCCATATAATGATCCGGCATCTCTTATTGCAAGGTCTCTTCCTAAATGTTGCCCGATCATTATATACCAAGTCTATTTTAAAATTCTAATAAATTTATAAGCGGTGTAACGAGAGTGTTTCTCCTTTAAACAAAAGACCCGTATCTGAAGCGGCTGGCAGAGAAAACGCGGGAATGACCGGTCTGGATAAATATTTATTAAGAGCGCGAGGGGAGAAACAAATCACCAAATTAGGTACTAAATGTTATAAAACCCGGGATGGGATTAGGGCTGAGGTGAGTTCTGCTACCTGTCTATGGCGCAATGATAAGCCTTACCATGCATGACGGTATCATCAAACATGGATTCTTTGCTCGTTATCACGACCGTATTTGCCCCCAGCAGCGCGGCACGGTTTCTGATATCGTTCAGAGCATTTTCTTTTTTAAGGCTATCAATCAATCCTGCAGGGGAAGTCCCCTTCACTGTACCCATGTACTTGCAGTTTGCGACCATCTCCATATTTTCTTCGAAACGAAC
>JBFLYJ010000216.1:0-5929 GCA_040756635.1 Nitrospirota bacterium | reverse complement strand
CGGTCTTCAGCCCTTTTGTGTCCTTTTCAAGAAACTCTTTGTTTTTGTGCGCGAAGCCGGACATGACAAAGTTTGTGGTCATGGTAACGACCGGGTACCTGGGGTCAAGGCCGTATTTTGAAAGGAACTCGTCCCGGCTCGAGATTAAAGACATAAGAAGGGGATTTTTATAGATATCAAAACGCGGAACGCCGATCACCCTGGTTTTGCCCGGGTCAAAGGTCCGGTCATCTCTCATCACATCCGCAATCGCGTTGTTCCACAAAAAACAGATGTTTACTCCAGACATGTCGGACAATGCCCCCGCGAAGAGCTTTTTTACTTTATCGAGCACCGGTATGTTTTCGGTGGGAAGGATTATCACTTTAAGACCGCTGCCGGTGAATCTCTTTATGAGGTTTACCCGTTTGTCTTCATACACGTGGTTGAAGATGACCGCGTCGGGCTGAATGACCGGGAGGATGAAGCGTTCAAAGCCGTTTCGGGCAATGGTCACCCTGTAGCCCCTTTTTTCAAGGAGCAGTTTGATGTACACACTGCTCAGCAGGTCCCTCCATTTGTGGTCAACAAAAAAAAGAATATGTTTCGGACGCATGATCAGAAATTATAAACTTTTCGGTCTAGTAAAATCCTTTTAACCTGTATCTCAGGGGATATGCCGGTATTTTACCGCTTGATTCAGGCGGGTCTTTATCAAGCCACATACTGTAAGGGACATCAGGGTACTTGTCCAGGATTTCACGGTTGACCAGGAGTTCCCCGTCCCGGTAATGAATAAATAACATTTCCTCTGATGTAAATGCGTCTTTCCCGGCGTGCGAATACCTCTGGAAGGTAATTGACGAAGCCCGTTTCCATTCATCCCTGATGCCTTCTGAGATTGCATATACTCTGTAGTTAAGAAATTCATCGTGGGACATTGATCGCGCATATAGCATGTTAAGGGGGAATTCCAGCTCATAATATGCTTCAAGGTCAGCGTTGTAAAAAGGGGACCCGGCATTTGCGTCAATAAGAAAAGACCCCTTTTCCGGCAGGGACGGAAAGCGTGATGTGAAAGCCTTCCAGAAGCCTTTCTGGTACTCCTCCCCGGTTTTGTACAGATCGAGATTTACGTTATTAAAAAATACCCCCAGCCCCAAAAATAAAATGACAAGGGCCTTTGCCGTGTTTTTCCCTGCTGGAAGCAGGGTTCTGTACAGGCAGTACAGCAGACTGCCGAATGCCGTGGAATAGCCGAAGAGCAGGATGGTGCCGTGCCTGCCTTCCATCCCCGTTGCCGGGACCCGGCCGGAAAATTCATACATCATTACGGGCGGGACTATCAGCATCAGACCGAAAACAAAGACATGTCTTACGGACTTCCAGTTACCGGCCCATCTTTCTTTAAAGCCACTCCGTGAAGGGCTGGCAACATCATTGTCAGTTCCCGGGAATCTGTCCGAATACACCAATGTGATTATTGTCGTTATGACCCCTGCAACTACAGACCATAAAGCGGTGTCCCGGATATGCCCGGCATAAATGACCCAGTTGTAAAACAGGAAATGCCGGACTACCTTGGCATGCATTTTTATGTTCATGAAGAAATACGGGTCCATCGTGTAGGTGGATGAATATATCCCGTATGGCTTGTTGGTCAACCTGTAGATAATCAGGGGCACACAGATCAGGACGAATGGAATCCAGAATCCCAGGGCCTTTTTAAATAACGTCCTGCGGTCCGGGTACTTCTCTGAAAGCACATAGCCGATCAACAGTAACCGCGCCGGTTCGAGCGTAAGGGACGTTTCGAGAAGGAAATAAAGCGGAAATGCGAAAGCGGCCATTGAGGCAAGTAATAAGGGCCATGATGTTTTGCCGGCCAGCGCCCTTTCCGTCAAGTAGAATGATAGAATGCAGAAAAGCGTACCGAGCCTGTAGTTGATGTTCGCGTAATACGGGAGTGTCATGTCGATCGGACAAATAATGAAACCGGCGGCGATGAGGAAGGCAAGAAGCTTTTGACCTTTTAGGGTATTGCTGATAAAGCCATACAGAATGAGCGGGGAGAGCACCTGGATGATCATGTTGAAGGAGTTCCAAATAAGGTGAGCGTGATCAGTGAGTTTGTGCAGGGAATAGTAATAATAGTACAGGACCCCCATCGGCACCCTCCTGAGTTCGTAAAAGCCGGTGTCCAGGAAATCATGAAGGTTGTCCGTGAAATAACAGGACAGCAGCCAGCAGTTGTCGTCCCACGTAACGTCATGCAGGGACATGGTCTGTCCGAAGCTCAGGACGGCCAGGATGATTAGGAGTAACGGGAAGAATGCAGAATTGTTTCGATTTGGTCCTGTCATGGCATTTAAGCGATTACGGTCTGTCCGCAAAGGCACTTTCAATCCCCGTCTTTATTTCGTTATTCAGGGCGGAGACGGCATCCGCTTCTTTTGGTATGAGATATTTCAATGCACGTTCCCGTCCTGCTGAAGCGGCCCCCGCCCATTTATTAAGAAGACGCTTCCCGGTATCAGGGTCACCTGTCAGATAAAAAGCCTTTATAAACGGCAGCAGGTTTTGCGTAAGTTTGGCGCTCAGATCATATCCCTTTTCCTGCGCCTCATTATACAACCTTACCACCCCCTGATGGTCGTTTCTTCCGGAAAGGGCGTTAGCCTTCTGGTAAAAGTAGCGCCAGTCATGTTCCGGCTCAGGTCCCCAAATCCACCTGAACGGGAAATCAGAGGCATCGGAGTTATATATGATCCTGTCTTCTTTCACATGCGACATCATGAAAGCTACGTCGGTCCGGTCGGATGATACCGGCTCTGCAATTTCATCATTAAGATACAGATATCCGTCCTGATATGACGCGGCGATCAGATTCTTCGGATAGATCTTCGTTAGTCCCCTGTAGGTCAGAAACTCCACAACCTCCCTGTCGTAAATTCCCCTGTAATTTGTTTCGTCAGTCCGGAAGGCATTCCGCAGCTCATATGCGTAGTTGCTGTATATATCTTTTTTCCGGCGTGATTTTGCGTACGTCATGTTGATCCCGGCAGGCAATACATAACTCCCTCCTCCGGGCGCTTCACCCCATGGCATATCAATAATCATAAAAGTATTGGGTTTGATATCAGGGGCCCGCCATATCATCTGCCACCATATAGATCTCTGGTGCTTCCAGTTGTCCTTATACACCTTTATCGTATAATTGCATTGAAGCACGCCGAAAAAAACCAGAAGTCCGAATATCCAGGGACAAGCTCGCCTGTATAATTCCCTGTCACGGAAAATCATCAGCACAGCAGGGAAAAAAATCGACGCTCCTACAGAAGCAAGAAGCCCGTGTCTGCTCTGATGACCGTATGTGACCGCTTCCCTTGTCAGTACATAAGGCAGCAGCCCCACAACCACCGTCAGCAGTCCGAACAGAGCTGCATACCCGGCCTCCCGTCCCGGGCGAGGGGAAGGGTCTTCGGCATTGCTCTGACGCAGTCTGCCGTTTAAGAAATAAAATGCGCAAACAGCTGCAGCGAGTGCGATGAAGACGGGCACCATTTCCCTCTCTCTTATCAGCGCGTGTTTGTACGTTAGTGAATATATTTTTATGAAAATATATTTCATTGAGACAATATATCTCTCAAGGACAGTTGACATGAAATCCGGTGTGAAACCCCCGGCGGAATAGACCCCGGCATACGGCCCCTTCTGGGGCACGACCAGCGCCTCAGCGAGTACGGCCGTGCCGGTAATGATAAAAGGAAGCCAGGCGAGCATACTGCGCCGGAGGGAAGTCATAAAGTCTGCTCCATTCCTGCGGATGAGAATAAAAAAAAGCAACGGCCTGAGGGCGTCAAAGATGATAAAGCTTTCAAGACTTATCATGGAAAAGAATGAAAAAATAACGGCCAGCAAATAATATGGTGACATGATCTTCCCGGCCGCGACTGATTTAAGGGAAAGAAGAATCGACATTAAATAGAAAAACATGAACACGTGGTAGTCGTGGGTCACGAGGGCCAGGTGGTTCACCACAGGTGAACTCAAATACGTGATGGATACGGCAAGCGGCATAATGTATTTGTCCCGCAACATAATGCGGGCGATCCTGTAAATAATTATCGCGTTTGCGGTGAACACGAAAAATCTGAGAAGGCTCCAGATATTCGTAGTGTGTTCACGAAAGATGTGAAAAAGTTTGAAATTTAACAGGAGCATGTACCCTACTGACTTATGCTTCAGCCATTCAAAGGGCCGTATGAACTCGGTCATGCTGTCCGAACCGAAGTAATACCACACCCATGCCCAGTCGTCCCACCATATTCCGCTCATGGTGAGAATGCTGCCCCAGCACATCAGGGAAAAAAGGACGATCAGCAGTTCCCCCCTGTATCTGCCGCTGTTGTCCGTTATCAAGTGTTCCATTTAATTTAGTGGTACAACAAATATAATGTGCGGTTTCATCCGGGGCCGACGCTCTTAACAAACCTTTTCAGACAGTGCGGCCCTTTACGATGTGCTGAACGCTCTTTCTGTTCCTCCTGCGTTCCCTGAACAGAGAAGATATTTCCCTGAAAGAGATGGACGTCTTTTTCCGCAAGAATACATTGAGAAACAGCTCGCCGAATTTTATGGTCAATAAGGCCCCCATGAGGAAGAGGGCAGGAATTTTTCTCAGGAACACAATCAAGTCTTCACCCGCATTGAACCACCCCACCCCCTTATCAGGACTTGCGAAAATACTTTTAAGCCTCCTGAAGTCCAGATAAAATACGAGATAGCTGAGAAGGATGTCCATCCTTATTTCTTCTTCTGAATTTCCGGCAGGGACAAATGAGAAAGGTATCTTATTGAAGGGGTTCTCAATAAATGTGGACACGGAATTGAAATTCTCATAGAGCCCTTTTATATAGAGCCTGTTTTCGCTTACTGCAATATCATGCAGTTCTGTGCCTGGGTATGGGGTCGCGTTATTGAACCTGACCATGTCGAGGTCCAGTTCATTGCTTAGTCTGACGCAGTCCATACGGTCTTTGTGTGTTTCTCCGGGGAGGCTGTAAATAAAAGTGGCGCTTACATGAAACCCGATCTGTTTTGACATCCTCACAGCCTCGACGCACTCTGCGACGGTCTCTCCTTTTTTTACGGTCTTCATCAGCTCCTCGGACGCTGTCTCGAGTCCGAAGAAAATGCTCCTGAACCCTGCGTCATACAAATCACGCAGAAGTTCGTAGTTGACATTGTCCCCCCTGGCCTGGAAATTGAATGTCATTTTCCTGTGCAGACCGCGTTTTTTTATTTCCTCCATAAGTGCGTACGTCCGTTTCTTGCTGACAAGAAAATTGTCATCAATAAAAAGCGCATAACGCCTGTTGTATGAGCTGTTCAGCATTTCGAGTTCGTTAACGATTGATTCGGCCGACCTGTACCTGTATTTTTTACCGGTCGTGATTCTGTTGCTGCAGAAGATGCACCGATAGGGGCATCCCCTTGAACTTAATACAAAACCAAGGTCATATTTACCGGAGGTGAAACGATGATAGGGAAAAGGAGGGTAATTATCCAGGTCTTCTATTATGTCAGACATGTCGTTATGCATGATTTTACCGCCTGCTTTGAAGGTGAGGCCGCTGATATGGGTGCAGTCCTTTCCCTGCTTGACGCAACGGTAGAATTCAATGATGGGCCTTTCCCCCTCACCCCTTATTACGGCGTCGATATGGTCAAAGGCAATTACTTCATCCGGTGCTGCCGTGGGATGAATACCGCCAAAGAGGATGACGGAATCAGGATAACGGGCCTTTATTTCTTTTGAGACGGCTATCGCATTTTTAAAGCCGGCTGTCAGGACGCTGAAGGCAAAGATGTACGGCTTTTCCATTGTTCTGACATACTCTGCCGCGCGGTCCAGTATTTTGTCCTCAACCTGCTCGTCAATGAACTG
>JBFLYJ010000215.1:0-5938 GCA_040756635.1 Nitrospirota bacterium | reverse complement strand
ATATGACCCTCCAAAAGGCACCGGGGTCCGGGGTGCCCACAGGTTTGCCTTCATACATTACGGTAGTACAGCCCATCATCAGAGGTCCGTACACGATATAGGAATGACCGACAACCCACCCCACGTCAGACGCAGACCAGTATACTTCCCCGGGTTTCATATCATAAATGTGCTCCATGCTCCATCTCAGGGCGACCGCGTGACCGCCGTTGTCTCTGACGATCCCTTTTGGTTTGCCGGTTGTTCCGGATGTGTAAAGTATATAAAGCGGGTCCGTCGCCCTGACAGGAACGCATTCCGCGGGTACGGCCTTTTCCATTAAATCATCCCAGTCAAAATCTCGGCCCTGCTTTAACCCGGCCTTCGCAAATGGCCGCTGAAACACGATGCATTTATCCGGTTTATGGGCCGCCAGTTCTATTGCTTTATTTATAAGAGGAGAGTACTCAATGATCTTTTTTCCCTCAATCGCGCCTGAGGCCGTTACAATAACCTTTGGTCTCGCGTCATCTATGCGGATGGCCAGTTCATGCGGAGCAAATCCTCCGAAGACGACTGAATGAACGGCCCCTAGCCGCGCACAGGCAAGCATCGCAATCGCGGCCTGGGGCACCATAGGCATATAGATAATCACCGTGTCGCCCTTGAGCACCCCGAACTGTCGCAATACTCCGGCAAAACGCGCTACCCGGTCCTTCAGCTCACTGTACGTAAATCTCTGTATCTGATTTGTCACCGGACTGTCATAAATGAGGGCAGTCTGCCCTGCCCTGCCGTTTTCAACATGACGGTCGACCGCATTATAACAGGTATTTATTTCACCTCCTGCAAACCAGCGGTAGAAGGGCTTTCTGGTATCGTCAAGCACCCTGTCCCATTTTTTATACCAGTCGATGTTCTCTGCCGCCTCCCCCCAGAATCCTTCCGGGTCTTTAATACTTCTGCGGAAAATATCATCATACTTCCCCATTACACGCCTCCTTGAACAGATTCGATATAAAACCTTCTACAGCTTCATTCCGGTTACTATCTTAATGGCAAGGGACACAGTACTTGAACATTCTTTGTCCTCAAAGCTTAAGACAAGCTGGATAAGGGTATTATTTTATCATCTGCCCTGAAGATTTGCCATGGTCAACGACGCACGCTTTACCGCAAAAGGCAGATTATAGGAGAATAAGTCTCACCGTCTCAGAGACGGCGGGGTGTATGCATTTCAATAATTAATAAGTTGTAAGTACGCAAAAAAAACCCCGGCATCAAGCCGGGGTCTTTCCTGCGAGGGTCATTCGATCGAGATCTTTTTGTGTTTTCTCTCGGCCTCTTTCTTCATCGGGATCCTCAGTTCAAGGATGCCATCCTCGTAATGGGCCTTGATCTTTTCAATGTCAAGGTCGCCGGGCAGCTCAAATCTGCGATGGAACGAGCCGAACACGCGCTCATGTCTGAAGTAGTCTTCCGTTTCGGTCTTCTCTTCTTTCTTCTTCTCTCCGGAGATAGTCAGCACATTCTCGGTCAGCTCAACCTTGATGTCATCTTTCTTGATACCGGGCAGGTCGGCCTTCATCACCATTTCATTGCCTTCCTCGTAGATATCGACTGTCGGTGAAATCTGATAGATGTCGGAGCGCAGGTCTGTCCATCTGAACGGGCTCAGCATCGAAAACGGTCTCTTCCATGCCTCTTCGAACCACTGCTCAAGATCATACAACGGGGTCACTTCTCTCGGTCTTTCCCTCTTAACCAGTTCCTTCAATCCTTTTACCGCCATAATTCCACCTCCTTTCAATGGAGGAACTCACCGTCCTCCTAATTCCATTCTAACTCCGTTCATATCGCAATGCAAGCGGTATTTTACGTTATAATCCAAGCAGTTGCATGCCTCCATCCCATGCATATATTTACCTTGCGTAAGGGCCTGATTTATCGATGTTATATATGCGCGGCAGGTCATGGGACTGTCAAATCATCCCTGTTTTAGGATATTATGATTTCATTATTATGAAAGTATGTTAACCCTGATTATTCAGAAATCAAGGCAGGACAAGTTTTATGAATAAAGTGGATTAGCGTATTTTATCCGGAGATAAATATGAAAGAGAAAGCTGCAAGCCAGGAACTGCATCACGAAATATTCGGCTCCGTCCTTGATAAGAACGAAATGACCCCTTACCTGCTCCTGGGGACCGTCAATTATGAGAAGGCCCTCAGACAGGCCGCCAGGATGATGGGCAACCGCGGATTTGATATGTACGGAAGCAATGAGCTGCCTGAAAGTGAGAAGATCAGGGCGCTTAATTATGTCGAGCAGGTATATAAATACTGTATGAATTCGATGCTACCTTTCTTGAAGGACCATCTGGAAAGGCTCATGAAACTGAATTCAGGCAATTACGCCCTTTATAAAAACTGCCGTCATGCCATCGCGGACATTGAAGCGGTATTAAGCGATAACGAATTCCGTGACATCATATATGATGACCCGCGTAACCTTTTCCTTCTTGCGTCATCGAAAAAATACCCCGACGTATTTTGTGGTTATAAAGGCAGAGACCTCCGGGTCCCTCCCCGGTGGCAGCAGTCCGCCTGCTCCATCCTCAAAATGGCGCATCTTATTAAATCGATTGAAGAGGACAGTCAGGACGTAAATGACTACGCACAGCTCGGGATGTTCATCGAGATGCAGGGACAGAACCTCGATGACCTTTATAATTACGATTGGCGGAATCCCAAAGATCTTCCTGAGAGCGAGGCCGCGAAAAGGGCCTTTGTAAAGATCTCCACTTTCTTTCATAAATTACAGGAGTCCCTCAGTTTTGACCAGGAAAAAAACTGCCTGGTTTTCAACAGCGGCGACGGCGTCGAAGTCGATATATTAGAAATAAAGTCGAGACTGAAGAGTCCGGGAAGCATGTTCACCAAACTCGGGAAAGACGTGGAAGGCGAGGCCCAGGACATCAGGGACATCCTTGCGATAACTTTTATACTAAAGAACAGGTACGATACGTTAAAACTCTTCCACGCATTGCAGAAGCGGGGCGTCATTCTGCAGGAGAACACACTTTCTTCCTCTATTACACAGACTCTTTTTGATAATCCGGAAGACATGATGGAGGCGGTACGTATTCTGATGATCAGTCTCTCCAGAAGCGAAGGGATTGATGAAATGCCTGAGGAACCTGATCTTATGGAACATGCGCGTAATTTCTACAGTGCCCTCAGTATCAACACGGCAAAAAATCCTTTCTCATCAATCGGGCACAAAAAATTCCAGTGCAAAATCAACTTCTGCGTGCCTATTCACCGCAAGGCCGGAACAAACGAGATCATAGTACCCGGGACCGCCGCTTATGCGGGAAGACATAAGATTGCGAAGAAGACCGAACAGCATACCCTCGCACTGGAACTGCGCATTTCAGATGAGGAAAGCTGGTATGCGTCCGAACACCAGGGCGACGCACACCATGACGCCTACAAGTTCAGGCAGTTGATTGCTGTGATGAACAGGGTATTCAAAAACACTTTTTACATGCCTGAAGAGAGCATTGGTCAGTTAAGGCAGGACCAGAAGAAACTGTTCCCTTAATACAATTCGCTGCTATCTGCGTTCAGGCTGACTGTTCAGCTATGCAACGGTGTTTCCGTATCTTCAATATAATCACGCATAAACTTCTCTTCCGTTTCGTCCCAGAAGAGATTAATGCCTGTTTCCTCTTTTACCCTGACCAGTTCCTTAGCCAATATCAGCAGCAGGTCCTCAGCCGATGCCCATTCGATTTGTGTGTCCTTGTAATGCTCATATGCTGCCCTGCACTCCGTCCCTTTCATATCACGGTCTCCTTTCCCTGACTTAAATATAGTTGCCGGATATGAAGAAAATATGAAGCAACACCCACGCTTGACTGCCGGGGGAATCAATAAACAACCTTAACCAGGAACAAGGCATGAGGAGGGGCCGTAAAGCCGGCCTCTTCACGTCTTCCCATTTTGAACATTTCTTCAACTTCTGTAACAGAAAGCTCACCCAGGCCGACCTGAATAATCGTTCCGGTAATGACTCTGACCATTTTATGAAGAAACCCGTCTCCCGAAAAATCGATGGTGATTTCATTCCCTTTCTTAAGGACTTCAATATTTGAGACAGTCCTCACGGTGGATTTGTTCTTTGACTTCAGGGCCGTAAAACTCCGGAAGTCCCTGGTCCCCACAAACAGCTCAGCCGCCTCTTTCATTTTTTCGATATTAAGAGGTTTTCTTATGTGGTAACAACAGTCTCTGTTAAAAATATTTTTTCTGAAAGGATGGTTCCAGATCCTGTAGGAATACTTTTTCCCTTTTGCATTGAGCCTTGAATGAAAACGTGCAGGCATTTCCCGGATGTCCAGAAGATTAATATCCTCGGGAAGGTACTTGTGAAGATAGTCCTCTATTTCCGGAAGTCCCATTTGATTTCGGGTATGAAAATTCGCTACCTGTCCCAGGGCATGGACTCCCTTGTCCGTACGGCCCGCTCCATGAAGCTCAATCTTTTCCCCTGTCATAAGATGCAGCACCTGCTCGATTCTCCCCTGGACCGTGTTCCTGGTATTCGTCTGGCGCTGCCATCCGTTGTAACGGCTGCCATCATATTCCAGAACAAGTTTAATATTACCCATAAAATTCTTCCAGCCAGTTATCAGCTATAAAATGGTACAGACATCCGGGAAGCGACGTTGATCAGACAATCCTCGACTCCCCTCTGGTTTATATCAATAATAACTTACACTATTCTCGATTTTTAAAATAGAACCTTTCTCAACCCCCGGATTCCCGCTCCCCGATTACTACCCTGTGGACAGGCTGCGCGGGAGTGACGGCAACTGCGGTTGTCCCTCAGGGCGATCAATTGAACAATTTTGTCTGACATTATTGTCTTGACCGCTACATCAATGAAGCCTGTCTGTTTATGCATTTCCTTTAAATCCTTGAGATTACAATCTGGCACGTAACCTGCTCTAGAGAATTCAATCATGACGGAAACATTGAAAGACAAAATCATGGAGATTGAAATAGAAGCTATCGTGAACGCGCTCAGGGAATGCCACTGGGTACAGGCAAAGGCGGCCAGGAGGCTCGGCATCACGGAGCGCATGATTGGTTACAAGATCAAAAAATACAGGATCGAAACAAGGGAGGTGGATAAAGTCAGTAGTCAGTAGTCAGCAATCAGTAGTCAGCAAGTTTGCAGCATATGTTTGCAATTCAAATCAAGATTTAAAAAGGAGATTCAAATGAAAAGGAAGATAGGTTTAATCCTGGTTTTAATGTTTATGATGATAGCGCTCAACGTGGTGATTGCGAATGCGGAAGAAGCGAAAGGTTCGGGAAGCGCTTCAGTCGGGGTATTCAACAAGTATATATTCAGAGGTTATGAACTCAGCGCGGGCAGCGCCGTGATACAGCCGTCAGTCGGTGTATCTTATAACGGTTTTTCAGCCTCTTTCTGGGGAAACATCGACAGCGAGGAAAACCCTACACAGAATTTCGTCCCGGACAGGGCGGACGAAAGGAG
The DNA here is from genome assembly GCA_040756635.1 of Nitrospirota bacterium. Lineage (GTDB taxonomy): Bacteria > Nitrospirota > Thermodesulfovibrionia > UBA6902 > UBA6902 > UBA6902. The sequence goes on along the minus strand of JBFLYJ010000215.1, from coordinate 387 downwards.
CTTTAACGAGACCGATCTGACCCTCAGCTACACTTATGAGATAGACAAATTAAGTCTCACCGGAGGCTATATCTATTACGGCACGAAATATGCCACTGAAACAGAGGAACTGTTCTTTACTGTCGGTTATGACACTTTGCTGGCCCCGACACTGACTGTATACCGCGATATAACCGAATACGCCGGTACATATGTGAACCTTGCAGTGTCCCATTCACTGCCGATTGTGAAAGAGATTACGCTTGACCTCGGCGCATCAGCAGGGTATTTCGCAGGAGACAACAAATACTGGAAGACATATGAACGTTCAACCGGCGACTATACGGGAGATGAATACAGGGCATTCCATGACGGTATGATCAAGGCCGGACTAACAATCCCGATTAC
>JBFLYJ010000214.1:0-5940 GCA_040756635.1 Nitrospirota bacterium | reverse complement strand
GTTTTTCAAAAACGCTGATAGCAGGAGATACATTAAATCATGAAACAATATGTTCCCTGGCCAATAACCTGTATTCTGAAGCGTTCAACCTCGGCCTTCAGTTCAGGAACATCTTTGCCGCAGCTGAGACTGAAGCCGGTGAGGCGGTCCCGAGTGTGGCAAGGGTCAACATAAACAAGCTTATTAAAAACACACTCGATATGTTTACCGACAAAGCCGGCGCCAAGGGGATAAACATAGTCAGCAGCATGCAGAGCCTGACTGAAGAGGATCCACTATTCGTTACGGACCCGGAAAAGCTACAGCTTATTGTTATCAACCTGTTAAACAATGCCATAGAATTCAGCAATGAATATGGACAGGTCGAAGTGTCGGTATGGAAGCATGAGAATAGTTTGAGAATTGCGGTGAAAGATATGGGACCCGGGATTGATAAGGCGTACCATGAAATCGTTTTCGACAGGTTCAGGCAGCTGGACTCCGGTTCAGCAAAAAGTCATTTGGGACACGGCCTCGGGTTGAGTGTAACAAAGGCCCTGGTCGAGATGCTCAACGGGACAATTTCCCTGAATAGCGAAAATGGACAGGGCGCGACTTTTACGATCTCGGTGACCGAGGCGGATACCGGCGATCAGGTGGATGTTTTTTCAGAAAACGGAAACGAATTTATTTTTGGAACCGTGGCAGAGGAAGAATTTTGAAAGCGAAAGACATTTAACATATGGAAACCGCAGAGACCGCAACATCATTTTTTTTACATCCCGGGGGACTCCTCGCTCAGAAAGCAGGATGTACCGTCACTACTATTCTCGGGTCCTGCGTCGCAGTATGCCTGGTAGACCCTGTCTTGAAAATAGGCGGGATAAACCATTATATGCTTGCTCTGTGGAATGGCGAAGGGCTTCCCTCCCCAAGATACGGCAACATTGCCATAGCCAAGCTTATTGAAAAAATGCTTTCTCTCGGCAGCAGGAAAGAAAACCTGAGGGCCAAGATCTTCGGAGGAGGTGACGTAATCAGGACAGCAGACAACTTTTTCAGTATCGGCCGGCGCAATATTTTTATTGCTGAAGATTTGCTGAGAGAGGAAAGAATACCTATTGTAACCGGCGATGTGGGAGGTAAGTTCGGGCGCAAGCTTATATTCAATTCGGAATCAGGCAGAGTTATGGTAAAAAAAATTAATAAACACTTATAACATTAAATAACATGAATAATAAAATTAACAGCATGAATGAAAAAATTAGAGTCCTTATTGTTGACGATTCCGCAGTAGTCCGCAGCACGCTGCAGGAAATTCTTTCATCAGACCGTCACATAGAGGTCATAGCAACCGCCGGCGATCCCTTCATTGCCGCAGAGAAAATAAAAGAGCAGGTACCTGACGTCATAACTCTCGATGTAGAAATGCCCCGCATGGACGGTATCACATTCCTTCAGAAAATCATGAGCCAGCATCCGATCCCTGTAGTGATCTGTTCCAGTCTTACCGGCGACGGTGCTGAAACTACCCTTAAGGCCATGGAATACGGTGCGGTGGAAATCATAACAAAGCCGCGCATGGGAACAAAACAGTTTCTTGAAGAATCCAGCGTGAGAATTTGTGATGCCGTTAAGGCCGCTTCGTTAGTACATTTAAAGCGTCTTTCATTAAAGAGCAAGGTAGAACCGAAGCTTACGGCCGACGCAATCATCGCAAAGCCGACCTCAAAGGCGATGGTGCAGACAACTGAGAAAGTCGTGGTCGTGGGGGCGTCTACCGGGGGGACTGAGGCGCTGAGGATATTTCTTGAGGCCCTGCCTCCGGACTCGCCTGGAATCGTGATAGTACAGCATATGCCCGAGAATTTTACACGTGCCTTTGCAAACAGGCTTAACGGTCTCTGTAAGGTTACAGTCAAGGAGGCCTCGGACAATGATACGGTCATCAGGGGACAGGCGCTGATAGCACCTGGCAACCGGCATACGCTGCTCAAAAGGAGCGGAGCGAGATACTATGTCGAAATCAAAGACGGCCCGCTGGTAAGCCGTCATCGTCCTTCAGTGGATGTCTTGTTCCGGTCAGCTGCGCGTTATGCCGGCAAGAATGCGGTCGGCGTCATTATGACAGGGATGGGTGACGACGGCGCCAGGGGGATGTTAGAGATGAAAGAGGCAGGCGCTTACAATATTTCCCAGGACGAAGCTACTTCAGTTGTGTTCGGTATGCCGCACGAGGCGATCAGGAAAGGCGGGGTGGATAAAATCCTTCCGCTGGATAAAATAGCCCATGAAGTTATAAGAATCTGCCAATAATCTTCTTGAAACGTGGTTACCAGCGCCTCAACCCAGACATATGATCATTCAATTTTCAGACGCGATATGATATCATAATAATCATCTGTTTTATACTTGTAACATAATATGTTTCATTGCATTTCACTTGATTCATGGGGGACAAGGCGGCAGTGGCACATAGAAAACCGAGCGTATTAGTTATTGATGATGCATTCTGCGTAAGACAGTCATTGCATTTCATCCTCAGAGACACATTCAGCGTCCATCTGGCCTCGGGCATTGTCGAGGCACAGTTTTTTCTTTCATCATACAATATCGATGTAGTCCTGCTCGATATAAGATTGAGGGGATCTGACGGGCTCAAACTGCTCGCGGACATAAAGCAGCGCTTTCCATATATTGAAATCATAATGATCACAGCTTATGCCAGCCTTGAAACCATAAGAACAGCTATCCGCAACGGTGCCTTTGATTATCTCATCAAGCCATTCGATAAAGATGTTCTGATCTCCGCGGTAGAAAAAGCTCTGATACGGAGACAAAACAAACTTGACATAAAGAATGAGCTCGATATGCTGAAGGAATCAACATTGTATCTGGAACAACTTGTCAGAAACGCTAAAGACAGCGTATTAAACAGCTGTGAAAACCATCTGACGGCAATGCTGCTCAATATTGATTCGCGGGACGGATACACATGGTCGCATGTGAAACGGGTGACAAGTTTATCGCTGCTCATCGCGGACAAAATGAAGATGCCTGAAAAACAAAAGCAGTGGCTGAAATGTTCGGCATCACTTCATGATATCGGGAAACTGAATATAGCTACGGATATTTTAAGAAAAGAGAGTAAATTAACCGGAGATGAATATGACGTTGTAAAAAAACACCCGGAGGAAGGTGTAAAAATCATAAGGCCTCTGCCATTTCTAAAAAACGCATTACCTGTCATAATGCACCACCATGAGCGCTATGATGGAGAGGGTTATCCTTCAGGCCTAAAAGGGGAAAATATACCGTTTAAGGCGAGGATACTGGCAATAGCCGACGCAGTAGATTCCATGATGAACTCCCCTGTCAGACAAACCCCCTGCGCGGTTGAGACGGTTGAAAGGGAGCTTATATTAAACTCCGGATCCCAGTTTGATCCAGAGATTGTGGATATTGTGGTGAGGGAGAGATTATTGTCCCCTGTTTAGCCTGCCGAGTTCTTCGGAACAATCGATCTCCGCAGCGCAGCACAGGGCGTCAAAAATGTTAAGCAGTGACGTGACAACAGCTGGTCTGCTGCGCTGCAGTTTCCTGAACAGAGAAAGAAAGGCCTCCTCCTCACCGGTCAGCCTTATACCATGATGGTCTCCGATAAGATGAACGAAATCAGTATATCCATATTCATGCAGGACGTTTTTTATTTCGTTGGGCGTGAATCCCAGGGCCTCTGCGATCTTTATAAAGATAGGTTCCACGACCTTCTTCTGGTGAAGAATGAGCTGCCTGCATGTTTCACGCGACACGACCTGGTTTACGGAGGAATTATGGTAGAACTGTTCAACAGTCTCCCACCCCTGCTGGTTCATTTTTCTTGTAAGTGTATTGTCCGGGTAAATTATCTTTTTCTTCATGTTTGATATCATAACATTTAAATAAATTTTATGCCAACCTGCTTGGCATATTACAGCAACCCACTTGACATTGCATGAATAATTCTTTAAAATAAAGCAGGTTCTTAAAATATCTCTTTTCAGAAGGACAATTTACGTCATGTTTTCAGAGAATGAAATCATTATCCAATGCATGCAATGCAATGGTGATTGCAATGATATAAAAAAGTGTCCGCTGAAAATTCAGTGGCCAGTGGAGAGAGAGACCAGTATATTCCCCGCAGATACCGGCAAATGGAATTTATCAGATGCCGGGAAATGTATTTATATGTCCGCAAATGACAGGTATACAATCGAGGAGCTTATCACCGGACTAAACAGGTTAAGCAACCACCTGTAACCGGCCGCATCTTCCATGATAGAACTGTAAGCTGCCAGATGCGTACCATCAGGGCTTTGGAGTTCAGGGGACATGGTTGAAGTGAAGACTTTATCCTGGCTTCTTCGTTAATTTCAACGTCATTGCGGCTTGCTAACTTTCCAAAGCCGCGATGACATAATGATAATTTTCTGCTTTCTCGCACCATAATAAAATTATTGGGGGATATTATGAACGAAAACCTAGATACAATCCGGAGTTTATCAGAAAGAGAAAAAGAAGTTCTCACATGGTCAAAGAGAGGAAAAAGCTCCTGGGAAATATCGGCCATACTTAATATCAGTGAGAGAACGGTAAATTTCCATATCAATAATATTATGCAGAAACTCAATGCGGTAAGCAGGACCCAGGCTGTGGCCGTTGCAATTGAAAGAGGGCTTATTAAAAAGGATTAGACCAGGGAGTCAGAATCACCTCTACTTAAAAGTTTCAAAAAAGGGTAATACTTAGTAAGATCAATAAGGCAATAGGTATATTAGTTACATCTGGATATTTACACAGGGCCTTCTAGCGAAGCTCATTTATTTAGGTATCCAATATTTTTCTGATCCTTTCAAGTATCTCGTCAGGTACCAGAGGCTTATATAACAGTTCCATCTCTTCATTCGGCAGGATGGGTTCATGAGAAGTTTCCGCACGCCCTTCCGGCTCTTCAGATGCATACCCGCTCATAAAAAGGACTTTAATCCCGGTGGCCATCTTACTGATTTCTTCATACACAGACTTACCGTTTTTTTTGGGCATCTTAACATCCAGCAGGAGAAAGCTAATGTGGTTTTTGTTATCAATAAATCTTTTAACCGCTTCATCCCCGTCTCCGGCTGCGATAACGCGGTAACCGGCACCTGTAAGAACATCGCTGAGAAGCCTTCTCACATCACTGTCGTCTTCTGCCAGAAGTATAGTTTCTGTTCCCCCTTTCGTCGCACGCATGCCTTCCTTTGTCAATTCGCAGGGTCTCTCACTGCTTAAAGGCAGGAGTATGTCGAACGCCGTCCCTCTGCCGGGTTCACTCCTTACATCAATGTAGCCCTTGTGCTGATTTATAATTCCATATACAAGGGACAGTCCAAGACCGGTCCCTTTACCGATGTCCTTGGTTGTAAAGAAAGGATCGAATATCCTTTCTTTTGTCTGACGGTCCATCCCTGTACCCGTATCGCTGATGGTCAGGACAGCATATCTGCCGGCGACACGTCCTTCTTCTGATCCGGTCAGTTCAACGGCGCTGGTGGATATAACCAGCCTGCCGCCTTCAGGCATCGCGTCTTTGGCATTTGTCACAAGATTTATGAGTACATGCTCTATTTGCACCTTATCAGCAATCACGACAAGTTCTTCTTCTGCCGTGTCAACTATCAGTTCAATACTCTCATCTATAATCCTTTCGAGCATATCTTTCATATCTGCGATGAGAGGATTAAGGCATACAGGCCGGGGTTCTATCGTCTGCTTTCTGCTGAAAGCAAGAAGTCCGCGGGTCAGGGCGGTTGCCTTATGAGTGGATGCCAGTATCTGTTCGATGAAGCGTGTCTCGTCCTCGCTCTTCATCCCCTTCTTCTGGAGCATCTGTCCATAACTCTTGATGACTGTAAGTATGTTATTAAAATCATGCGCAATCCC
>JBFLYJ010000213.1:0-5947 GCA_040756635.1 Nitrospirota bacterium | reverse complement strand
GTTGTCTTCAGCCGTACGGAGAAACCTGTAGTGCCAGAAATCACCGTTAAACTGGTGGGCAAGTTCATGTCCGATTACAAAAGCCAGTCTCGAATCTCCGTCTTCAGGGGATTGTTTACCGTAGCAGAACTCGAGTCCCTTTCTGGAAAGGATTATCGACCCGTCCGAAAGCGCCTGGGCCCAGGGTGTTTTGTCATAATCAATAATATATAAAGCGGGTTCGACCCCTGCACGCCTGTCCGATGCCGCCAGGACCCTCGCAAACACGGCATCGGCCCTTTCAGTAAGCCTGTCTTCTTTTGTGATTCCGTATTTGTTTATCCAGAATTCCTTCCTGCCCCTGTCCTCGGCAAAAGCAGGGGATGAGATGACGACAAGCATGAGAGTAACTATAAAAATGCATAAGCTGACGGCAGGCATGATACAGTTTTTGAGCGGATTTTTTTGCCGGGAGGTCAGACAGGACGTCTGAACAGGCAAAAGCCTCGGAGTCCCGCAGGAAGCGCGACGAGAATGAGCCGAAAATACTTTATCATGCCTGCTTTGCATAATTATCCTTCACCTGAAACGTTATTTGACCAGGACAAAGTCGCCCCTGTATTCAAAGTATCTGTTATCGGCTGTTTTCCCGGTAATGAGCCATCTGTAAGTCGTATGGGTCTCGACCAGGTCCTTGTTAAAAACGACTACCGCATCATTGCCCGCTCTCGTATTGTAAACCGCGCTCGACCCGTCATTGAGCGTAAATTCATATTCAACAGCCCCTTCTACAGGCTTCCAGGCAAATATGATCTCTTTATCGTTAAGGTCAATGTCCATTTTGCTGACCTCTCTTATGTCATCCGTGCCTGAAAAGCTTAAAGAGGAGGGCACTTCAGAGTCCCGCATCAGCAGTGTCTCATTTGACGCAACCGCTTTATAGACGGCCTTGCCTGGAATTATTATCCACGCTATGACAGCGATCGCCAGAAGGGCAGCAGCAAATCCGGCAGCAGGGAAAGGCGATGTCATCTCATGCACGAAAGTCAGTATCCTCTGCATCAATGATACCTTCGGCTCTTTTACCGCCTGCCTCTCTTCAATACTTTCAACCGCTTTACGTTTCCATGACGCGGGAGTTTCACAGGGAGACGCTTCCATCTGCAGCGCCTTGTAATAGCCGGCCGCCCTGTCAACGCAGAAACTGCAGTCCTTTAAATGGGTCTTGATCTTTTCTGATGATTCGGAAGGAAGCTCCTTCCGGACAAGGGCCGCCATCTCCCATTCTTCCGGGCATGAGGCGGAGGCGGTTCCGGCTTTAAAACTCCCGCTCACCGCGCTGCCGACCGATTTCAGGCCCATAAACAACTCATGGCACCGCTCGCAAGTGGCGATGTGCCCCTCTACTTCACGCGCCTCCCGCTCTCCGAGCCGGTTATCCGCATAAGACAATATTTTTTCAAGACTTATGTGTTCCATATTTCACCTCTGCTGCATATTAGACGGACATTATGAGGCTTTTTAGACCGTTCGTTTCCGGTGTAACAGTCCCTGTTTGCAGACTCTCAAATCATTTTGTATCTTATGGTTATTTAAGTATATGCGGATATCGTAACCGCTTATTATTTCATTCCGCATAAGAATTAGTTCCGTTCATATCAAAAATACTTGTTTCTACTCTCCGATAAGGACAAAAGACGCCCAGTAATATGGATGGGAGGTCTCTGCCTTCAATTTCAGTTTATCAGCTATCACGATCCCTCGTTCAGAGGAGTCTCCGTGCGATATGTTATTCATAAGGGCTAATTGAGTCAAACGCAAACTCTCTGATTTTGATCTGCCTTCCTGGAGGTGCTGATAAAAGCGTGTCATAAACGCTACCGTCGCCTGGCTGTCGATCGGCCAGAGAGAAGCCAGGACCGACCTGCTTCCCGCGATAATAAATCCCCGGCTGAGTCCCATCACACCTTCCCCGGTAAAATATCTGCCGCTGCCCGTGTCACAGGCTGATAATACAGTCAACTCACTATTCAATTTCAATGTCTCTATCTCACTCAGGGTCAAGAAACCGTCCTGACCCGGACCCTCCGCTGCAAGGACAAGGGCCGGTTCGTTGATTCCAGGAATCTGGTTTCCCAGAACGCCATGAGTAGCAAAATGCAGATACCTGTATCCCTCTAACGGTTGTGATTTCACATTTGTTTCGCTGGCATTATCACCGGTCAGCAGGGTTTTATCTCCTGTCGTAAGCAGATGAGCAATGTTTTCCACCTCCGTCCTTGTCTCGGGAAGCGGCGTGAATAAATTAAAATCACTGACCGCCCTTGTATAAAAAACTTTGGTATCATCTCTGTGTTCCTCCGGAACGGACCGGGTACCGTAGGACGGGTCCGCGAGAGCAAACAATTCCTTATCGTAGATGACCGGCTCTTTTGAATTCCGCGAGGCGATTAAATATGACAGCGAAGGCATCAAAACGACTTCATGGTCATAAATCAGGGGATAATACTGGTCCAGTGACCTGGAAAGAAGGGCAAAGGGGATGCCGTTCAAATAACCATCCGGCATAACTATCAGCCTTTTCACTCCGGACAATTTCCCTTCAAGCGGTTTCAATATTGTCTTACTGATGTCCTGCAGGTCGTTTATGGACTTGTCAGGACCGCCCGGGACTGCTATTTTGGACCTTATCTCTTTCAGCCCGGCATTAAAAGTCTTTGAGTCATAAGGGAGCATGAACAAGTCCTGACCCCTTGACGATATCGTAAATACAACGATCGCCTTATCAGTAAGAACATAATCCAGTAATAATTCATCAGGTTGCAGTCTTAAGGCTGAGATATCAGGCTCAGCCCATTCTCTCCCGTCTATCCCGATCAGTTCACCCAGCTGACGCGCCCGCAGCATACTTTCCGCTCTGAGGGCATTCTTATAGTCTTCCTCTTTCCCTTCTTCCAGATAGCGGGCGGCATAAGAACGTATCAATCCCCAGTAAGTCGTAACGATCAGGCCGCTGAGAAACTGTCCCCGGGACCTCACCTCAAAACTTGAACGCAGAGTTTCAAAGGAATGCACGGCTTTCTCAAGATTTATTATAGCAAGATCATATTTCCGGGCAGCTTCCTGTGCAAGACCTGCTAATCTGAAATCATTCCCTGATAATGTCTTTCCCGATACTTCCTGGAATCTGTTGATCCAGTCTTCAAACAGGGCCGCCGACTCCCTGTATTTGCCTTCTTCGTACAGCACTTTTGCCCTGGCCGATTGCAAATCCAGTTTTTGCATGCCTGTGTCATGAAACGGATATTTTTCAGCCAAATGTGCGGCTTCATTGAGCAACATGTGCGCAAAATCAAAATCTTCCGCTGATGAAAACCGCTGGGCCGAATTTATATAATCTAAATATCGGGTTGGCTTTGAGATCCATTTCGTATTTATGGCTTCTATCTCCTTCCAGAGACGGCGCATTTCGGATAGATTATTTGTGCGGTCTTCAGACCACGATAAATCATCTAACCGCTGTTGCAGGATATTTTTATATTCAATATATTTGCTCGCTTCAGTGAGGCTATTATTATTTGAATTGCGTTTATTAAAATATTTATTCCCTGATTGAATTGCCCTTGACCGGTGAAAATCCATTAGTTCAAATTTACCCATGTCAGCATACGCAGCCGCAATATTGTGCTCATTTACTGAATCATCATATAGACTTCCGGGAAGAAGCTGCATAGACTTCTTATAGTGAGAGATGGCTAGTCCAGACCTTTTCGTATTCTGAAAGTACACTCCATACAAGTTCTCGGAAATACCCTGCTTCTCTTTAAACTCCCTGCAATTTTGCATAACATAATCGTATGATTTTCTTGCAACGCTGTCAGGGTCTGAAGGAGCAAAATCATGATGAATGATATTCACCAGTATTTTTAATGTCACCACGTGTAATTCACAGAGGTCTTCCTGTGAGACAACCTTTGGCTCAGCAAGTTCTTCTGAGATCATTTTCCACGCCTGCTTATTATTCCCCAGATATAATTGAGAAACCGCCCGGCTTGCCTTTGGTACCGTGCTGCAACCCCACAGCAAGGCCATGGCCGCTAATATAGTTAAAATCCAGAAATATTTTTTAATCATCTCATAATTCCTTCAGCGGGTTGTCTATTACTTACCCGTCCGAACTACCGTACTGCTCTCAAAAAACTCCGACGCCGGGGACCCGCCTTCGTCCGTCTTTTTCCTGATGACCACCCCTCTTGTCCTTGTCCCGATATCTGCGCCCCTTGTCCTGACCTGATAAACGCCGTCCGCGCCCTCAAGGTCTATGTCGCCAAGCTGTGTAGTGCTTGCGTACACGGTGACATTCTCTTCACCGAACGGCGGGGCCACCTCAAGGTCGAACCTGTCATTGCCTGAGGGGATTTCATAAACCATCCCGCCGTTGAAGTAATTGTCCAGCCTGAACGGATTAGGCAGTAACTGAACAATTCCGCCTTCGGCATTTTTATAAAGGACGCGGGCGTAAAAAGGCTTGTTGCCACTTATGTAAATTCTCACCTTCTGTCCGTCCGAGTACTCTTTCCTGTCGGTCCAGACCTTAACGCTCAGAGGGAGGGACGGGTCATCCGTGAATTTCTCATCATTGCCGAGCCGTTCCATAGCCTTCTCGTCCGGAACGACCTCCGCCTTTATGGATACCCTGACGCAGTCGCCTGAATGTTCATCCTTATACCAGCCCAGTTCCCTGGAGTCCAGTATCTTTACTTTCGCAAGTGAATACGCCTCGACAATGTCCTTTTCAAGCTCCAGGTTGTTTATCCTGGTCTCGCTCTTGACATGGACGACTACCCGCTCAAGTGCCTTTCTCTCCGCGTCCGAAAACGCTTCGTCTTTGGTCTGCTTCCTCGACTTGTCCTCGCCCATGCATGAGTAGCCTTCTGCCTCCGTTATGGTCGATTGAGCCGCATGAAGAGTCGAACTCAATAACAATGCTATCAGAAGTGAATAAAACAATCTGGTCATGAGACCTCCAATCAGTTTCTTCCGTCGTATCTTACAAGTTTTGCATATTACACATCATCCTTCCCCGTGCAGTATGAACACCGCCCAGTAGAACGGGTCTGGATATTTTGTCTTTATCTCACTTCGGGCGAGCCTGAGCGCATCAATTCTGCCTTTCCCCGCGTTCAGATAACCATAAAACAACTTCATATATTCCGCTGCAGGGTCCGACGCCACCTCCCACAGGCTTACAACCACGCTCTTCGCGCCTGCGTGCTGAAATGCGCGGGCGAAGTTTGCGACACCTTCGCCTTCCATCTCTTTGCCGACCCCGGTTACACACGCTGATAATACTACCGCATCAGCATTGAGCGTAAGGCCCATCACTTCACTTAATGTAAGAAAGCCGTCATCCGGTACCGTGTTTTCCACTTGAGAAAGAAGAATGAACGGTTCGTTTATCCCCTGTACCATTCCCGGCAGCGAAGCGTGCGTGGCAAAATGAATATACCTGTATTTATCAAGCTGCGCCGTTCTTAAATTAGTCTCATTCGCCATAACGGAAAGCAGCACATCCGGAGGGCGTGGCAGCACACCCATTATCTTTGCTATCCCCTTCACCTCGGTCTCTGTTTCAGGCAGCGGCCGGAATTCCACCTTGCTTCCCGTCGTATCCGCCTCTGTTGTCTTTCCCCATTTGGATTTTATGGCAAGGCCCCTGAATGAATATTTATCAAGACTTGCAAGCACAGGGCCCTCCTGCTTTTTCTTCCATGCACCATAACGGGGGTCATCACCGCTGAACACCGGATTACCGAGCGCAAAAAGAGTCTTCTCCGGTTCTCTGTCATTGAGGCTTCTCTTGAGTGCAAGAACAGTGGCTGACTGATAATAACTGATGGAATATCTGTCCCCTACATAAAGGCTGTCTTTAACATCTCCGGTCTCTTTTATCACCAGTGCATCAAAC
>JBFLYJ010000212.1:0-5959 GCA_040756635.1 Nitrospirota bacterium | reverse complement strand
CGAGAGTAGTCGGAGACATTGGACCAAAGGAGAAAAAAGATGTGGTCATTGAATGTGTCCTGCCGAAGCGTCTTGAGGCTGAAACAGCTCATCTTTCAGTAGAACTGGCCGAACAGAGGGGCTATTCACCAGCCGAGATAAAGTCCTTTACGGCTGCCATGCAGCCCGCTGAAATAAAGCAGACTGAAGAAGTCCTTTCAAGGCATGTCGATGTGGATACGGTCCCTCCGAAAATCAGTAATTTCAGAAAGGAAAATTCATATGCTCTGGTGATAGGGATAAGCAGATATCGTGATAAAGACATTCCACAGGTCAAGTACGCAAAGTCAGACGCCGAGATGTTCGCCAAATACCTTGAGAACGTAGGCGGGGTACCTGCAAAAAATATAAAACTGGTCACTGACGAGAGGGTGAGCAAGGGAGACCTCGAGGCGTATATTGAAGACTGGCTGCCGAGGAGGATCAAGAAGGACTCGGAGTTGTTTATTTATTATGCCGGGCACGGTACTCCTGACCCCATGAGCGGAGAGGCCTATATCGTCCCGTATGACGGGCATCCCGATTACAAATCAAAACTGTATCCGCTTAAACGGATGTATGCGTCTTTAAACAAGCTGCCGTCCGAGCAGGTTGTGGTGATGCTGGATTCCTGTTTCTCCGGAGCCGGAGAGAGGGGTGTTATCAGCCAGGGAGCCAGGCCGCTGAGTATTTTAGTTGAAAACCCTGTTCTGGCCGGAGGTAATGTACATGTTCTGGCTTCAGCCACCGGGAGCCAGATCAGTTCCGACTTTGAGAAGGTGCGACATGGGCTGTTCACATATTTTCTGCTGAAGGGGATGAAGGGCCACGCGGATAAGGACAATAACAACAGGATAGAACTTCACGAACTGTATGACTATGTCAGGGAAAATGTATCGGAGACCGCGTCAACGGAGTTGAACAGGGAGCAGATGCCGGTGCTTCTGCCGGACATGGAACAGCGGAAATCGTCTGGCATCGTGATAACAAGGGTGAAATAGAGTTAGGAGCTATGAGTTGCGAAGGATTCCATAAGCATGATTACGGAAGCTCGTCATTCCCGCAGTCTTTTAAGCGGGAATCCAGATCATCTTAAAAAAACTGGATTCCCCGATCAAGTCGGGGAATGACAATCAGTGTTTTTATCATAAATAATCAATTTTGAGATAGGTTCTAGCAAAAGATTAGTGGCTAAGAGTTCAGGGGTTCCCCTCTAATAAGAGGGGACTATGGGGTGTGTTTAAAATGAAGTTGTTTCTGACATCGATGATTCTTTTTTCATTACTGGCTGCCTGCCAGACAGCCGAAGTCAAACGGTCAGGCCCGCCGCCTGACTGGGTGGTCCGCACACCGCTGAAGAGCGGAATGATTTGCGCGGTCGGGACAAGCGGGCCGACTTATTACAGGGATGATGCCCAGGCGCTTGCGGCCGAGAACGCAAGGGCAGAGCTCGCCAGGACTATAAACGTCAGCATAAAGAATATAATGGTCGAGATGACCACAGAGAAGGGCAGTTATTTTGACGACGCGACCGTAAGCGAGGTTTCATCATGGGCCACTTCGGCCGTGGTGGAGAATTCCAGCATTCTTGAGTACTGGCATGACGCGGACGGTCAGGTCTTGAAAAAAGATTTTACCTATGCGCTTGGGTGCATGCCCCGCAAGTTCGACAGGAAATCACTCCAGGCGCATATGACGGACGCAAATATTTCGGACAAAAAAAACTTTAGCGAAATAAGCCGTGCGGCTGATGAGATAATAAAGCAGCTGGAAGAAATGGAATAAGCGGTATCACGGCCTTTAAGGCCGGCTCAGTCTGCTGGATCGGTCTGGCGGTGAGGAGATTTGTCAGACATGAGAGATGGCAGACTTGCTTCCGGGAATGCAGGACGTCAAAATTGAAAAGCGGTGTCCGTCAAAAATGGAGGGAACAGCGGTCCAGGCAGAAGGCCTCGGCCGGCATAATGGTTATTTACGGATAAAATCAATAATATAAACGATAGACAGATGGAGGGTTTATGAAAAGGACTTTGTTAATCTCAGCCGTACTCATGTTTTTTTCCGTATCGGCCTTTGCCGAGTTCCCGGCGGTCAAGGTCTATGAGAAGACCGCGAAGAACGTTGTCCTGATTATAGCAAAGGGTGAAGAGACAAGCAGCATGATCGGCGCGGGTTCCATAATCTCGGGTTCCGGACTGATATCCACAAATGCCCATGTGGTGGTTGACAAAGCGACCTCAAAACCTTATTCAAAAATACGGGTATATATCAAGCCGGAGAAGGTGACCGGGAAATTCAAGAAAGACCTGGTAAACAGCCATAAGGCGGAAGTCGTGGCGTATGATATTGAACTGGACCTCGCCATACTGCAGGCCGAAGAAATCCCTTCCGGGACAGGGACGATAGAACTCGCAAATCCGGATGAGATAAAGGTCGGGGAAGAGGCCGTGGCCATCGGGCATCCGGAGCAGGGAGGTCTCTGGACCCTTACGTACGGCAGGATAAGCGGTGAGATCGAAGACCAGAACAGCATAAAGGGCAAGGACGTCTTCCAGACGGACGCGAGCGTCAACAGAGGAAATTCAGGAGGCCCCCTGCTTGATAAAAGGGGCTATATGATCGGAATCAATTCGAATATGGCGCGGCTTGGGGCTGGTGATGTACCGATCACCGGGGTCAATTTCGCGGTCAAGGCATCGGTTTTGAAAAGCTGGCTTCAGCAGCAGGGAATCGCGCTTGCGTATGGAAAAGAAGACCTGTATAAAGAGGAAAAGGTAAACCCAGCGGGTGCCGAACTTGAGATGGAGAAAAAATCCGGGCAGCCGGACGCGCCTGCTGTCGAAAAACCGGCGCCCCCTGTTGAAAAAGCGGAACCTGAAATGGAGAAGGCCGAGCCTGCTGTCGAAAAGACTGACCCGGTCGTTGAAAAACCGGCGGCCCCGGCTGAAAAAGCAGAGCCCGTGATGGAGAAGACGGAGCCTGCTGTTGAAAAGACTGAACCGGTCGTCGAAAAACCGGCGGCCCCCGCTGAAAAAGCAGAGCTCATGATGGAGAAGGCAGAACCTGTTGTTGAAAAAACCGCTCCTCCTGTAAAGAAAGCAGAGCCTGTAATTGAAAAGGCAGGCCCTGTGACTGAAGAGAAAGATATTAAGGGCAAGGCTGATGAAAGAAAACCGGAGCCCCGGTCAGGGGAAAAATATCAGCCCTATCAAAAATCCTACAATTATGACGATCTTATGAAGGCGGCCGAGGAAGAGCTGGAGGACATGATGGAGGAGATGAGAGGGAAAATCAGAAGGTAAGCCAGGAGAAGATGTCCCATGATCATAAGAGAGGGAGCATGAAAATAATCAGATACCTGCTTTCATTATTTGCCGTAACAGCTGTTCTGGCGGTCAGTTCTTCACAGGACATCTATGCCGAGGACCCGGCTCCCTCTGTCCCGGAGAGTGGTCAGATTAAAATAGTGGAAGCGGTCGGAGAGGCGGTGCTGGGTGATGATACGACGGCCCAGGCAAGGGCCATGGCGCGGAACAATGCCAGGAGAAACGCGCTTGAACAGGCGGTCGGGGTCAATGTCCGGAGTTCAACCGTGCTTTACAACAGCAGCCTCATAAGTGATCTTGTCGTTACGGCGACCAAAGGACTTATAGTTGATGAAGAGCTTATTGAGGACGGCCCCGCCGTCAAGGGTGACCGGATATATCACGTATCCAGATTGAAGGCATATATAAAGCCTGTAAATACGGAGAAGCGGGGTAATTTCAGGATACTCAAGGCAGGGGTATTCAGGGCAGGGTCCGACATCAGACCCGGGGCACCCGTATTTCAGGACAGCGATGAAATACAGGTGCATCTTATTGTGAATGAAGATGCCCACATCAATATTTTCAACGTCAGTCAGGACGGGATGGTCACACAGCTTTATCCTAATAAATACTTTAAACCGGAACAGCTTGCCGCCAATAAAACGATGATATTCCCGGATGACACGCAGAGGGCCCTTGGCCTGAAGCTGAGGGTAAAGACTCCGAAAAAAGCAAGCACGGCCATGGAGTCCGTGCTGGTCATAGCGGTAAAAGAGAGGATAGACCTGCTTGGCGAAGTGGGCACGGAAGAGCCTGCGCTCACTGATGTCCTTAAGAAGCTTTCAGAGATCGACCCTTCATTGTGGTCTGACATGACCATGGGGTACGAGGTGAGGAAGTAGCTGAGGTTATCAAGAATAGAATGAGGAAAATATCACGATTATGAAATGCATATCAAAACTGATGGCCGGCCTTCTGATCGGACTGATGCTTGGACTCTGGTTTGGTGTCAATATCGGCAGGGAACGTCCACTCCTGAGCAATCCCTTCAGGAAGGAAAGCGTGCATGAAAAATTAATTAAGGCAGGCAGGGGCCTGGTCGATTCCGCGGGCGACGCCATAAAAGAGGGCGTGGACGATGTCCGCGACCAGCTGAAGGAGTAACAACCGCACACTATCCCGATTTGTCGGGCTTGTCCCGGTGTACTTTATACTTTCTGAGAATTAATGTACAATTATCGTCGGTAAAATCTGTAATTAATTATGCCGGACAGGGAGCGGTCACTTAATGATTAATATAGGAGTCATCGGTGTAGGGTCAATCGGGATGCATCATGCAAGGATCTATTCCGAACTGGAGGACGTTCATTTCGCAGGCCTCTTTGACTCCGACGTCAGGCGGGCGGAGGAGATAGCTTCGAAATATCCGTGCAGGGTCTTCGGAAGCTATCAGGAGCTTATCGCAAATGTAGACGCGGTGAGCATAGCGGTCCCTACCACACTTCATTATGAAGTGGCGTCGGCCTGCCTGAAACATAACAGGCACATACTCGTCGAGAAACCCGTCACCACTACCTTGGATGAAGCTGACAGACTTATTGAGGAAGCGGACAGGAAAAACCTCGTATTTCAGGTCGGGCACCTGGAGAGATTCAATGCCGGAGTTTCGATGATAAGCGCCATGGTGGACAATCCCCAGTTTATCG
Source organism: Nitrospirota bacterium (assembly GCA_040756635.1). GTDB lineage: Bacteria > Nitrospirota > Thermodesulfovibrionia > UBA6902 > UBA6902 > UBA6902. Next base: position 927 of record JBFLYJ010000212.1, on the reverse strand, counting down.
AAACACAGCGTCTCTCGCCGTTTCTGGGCAGGGGGACGGATGTGGATGTGACCCTTGACTTAATGATACATGACATAGATATAATACTTAGCCTGGTCAATTCTGATATCGCTGACATGCGCGCAACAGGGGCGAAGGTGTTTACGGACAATATAGATATTGCGCACGCGTGGATCGAGTTTGAAAACGGCTGCATTGCCGAAGCGGTATCGAGCCGGATAGCAGGTGACAAGAAAAGAGAGCTGAAGGTCTTCCAGCATAATGCTTACCTGAATCTTGATTATCAGAAGCAGGAAGTATCAAGCTACACAAAGCATAACGGTAACGTGGAAAAAGAAGTGAAAATGCCTGAATTCAGGGAACCGTTAAAGGAACAACTGATCGCGTTTATTGAATGCATAAAGAACAGTTCACAGCCGCTTGTATCGGGCCGTGAAGGGAAAGAGGCCCTGAAAGTCGTGCTTAAGATATCAGGGCTGGTCAAACAGGGGGGTACGATCTAAATCGAAACCATGCCGGAAAAGACGAACAACATAAAGACCATACCCATGCTCGATCTCAAGGCGCAGCATGATCCGCTCAACGAGGAAATAAAAGCCGCTCTCCGCGATATATTAAACAGCAGCCGTTTTATCCTTGGGCCCAATGTATCTTCATTTGAACAGGAAGTTGCCTCGTACTGCGGAGTCTCCGGAGCGGTCGGCCTTGGTTCCGGCACTGACGCGCTTTACCTTGCGCTCAGGGCGCTTGATATTAAAGAAGGCGATGAGGTCATCACGACCCCTTTTACTTTTTTTGCGACGGCAGAGGCAATCACTTATGTGGGCGCTACGCCTGTATTTGTAGACATCGAACGGCAAACGCTTAATATCGATCCCTCTAAAATAGAAGAGAAGATAACACCCAGGACCAGGGCGATAATCGTCG
>JBFLYJ010000211.1:0-5966 GCA_040756635.1 Nitrospirota bacterium | reverse complement strand
AGATAACGTCTCTGATATTCTTGATGCCGACAAGACTTATGTCACCCTCGTAAGGCGACAGCACTTTGATTACGGTGACCCAGCAGCCTTCCTGCGACGCAAGCCTGAGTCCTTCCATCAGAACATTTTTTGATTCATTTACGGCTATGAGAATTTTCTTATATCCTTTCATGTATACGCTCCTTGTCTGAGGGCCCGGGAGGGTGCGGCAGCTCTTCTCCCGATGCCTCTATATATACCGGCAGAGTGATCGTAAACATCGCTCCGTGTTCCGGTTCGCTCTCAACGGTTATGTCCCCTTTGTGCTCTATGATGAGGCTGCGTCCTACGGCAAGACCAAGCCCGGTCCCCTCACCGACAGCCTTGGTCGTATAAAAAGGCTCGAAGATATTCTTTATCTCCTCTTTCGCGATACCTTCGCCGGTATCTCCGATTTTTATTTGTACCGTATCTTTCCCGCTTCCGGGCTCTACGGTCACGGTAAGTACCCCCCCTTCTTTCATTGCCTGGACGGCATTGATCATTATGCTTATGAGGACCTGTTCCAGCTTGCTCCGGTTCCCCATCACGAATATGGGTGTATCGGGGATGTTCTGCACTAGTTTTATCTCCTTGACCCGCAGCTGGTTCAGTACAAGCCTGAACGATTCCTTCACGACCCTCACTATGTCAAGCTGCTCCATGCCTGTATATCTCCGCGCGCGCGCGAAATCCAGCAGGTCCACCACGATGTGCTGTGCCCGTTCGCTCTGCATGAGGATGTCATCTATATATTCTTCGAGGCTTTCAATCGAAAGATTGCCGATGTCTTCTTTCATGTATTCAGCGGTCAGGGAAATATTGTTAAGCGGGTTGTTCAGTTCATGGGCGACGCCCGACACGAGCAGGCCGAGTGAAGCTCGTTTTTCGGACTCGACAAGCTGGGCCTGCTTTTCGTGTAAAAGCTCCAGGCTTTTTTCGAGTGAATGATGAGTCAACTGAAGTGTGTCAAGCATGGTGTTGAACGAGACCGCCAGGGTGTAAGTTTCATCATGCTCCCGTATAGGCGCCCTAAGTGTCATGTCGCCTTCGGAAATCTTTTTTGTGATGACTGCGAGCCGTTTGACCGGGGCGACGATGAGGTTTGAAGTAACGTACACGAACAGGGGCCCGAGCGTGCAGAGAAGTATGAGGGCCAGCAGCATCAGGCGTTTCGAGTGAGCGATGAACAGCGATATCTTTCCTCTTTCTATACTTGATATCTTTCCCGTCAAGTCCTCAAGTGCCTGGCCGGTTTGTCGCATCGAAGATTCCAGAGAGTCGATTTCTTTGTGTACCCGGAAGAGCTCGCGGATGGAGCTTGTATAGGGCCTGCATGTGTAGCAGAACGGTGTGAAGTTTTCAAGCTGGGAAAGTCCGCTGTTAAGCTTTTGATAGGATTCCCTGCTGCGAAATAGCATATAGTTTTTTTCTAGCAGTCTCAGGTTGAGAATAAAATTTGTCGAGAGGTCTTCCGCGTGCTCCCCTTTTTCCGCGTATGTTTCGAGCCTTCGTCCTTCGGTCCTGACCCGCTCGGTGATGTCGGTTTCCTGCTGATAATACGTGATCAGCTTGCTGGTCGGAGCGATATACTCATCAAGCGTCCTGTGGAAGTTGATAAGCTCCGCATGTCCCAATTCATCTCCGGCGCTTTTGGAGATGTCTTTTATGAAGTTTTGCAGGTCCAGAACGGCCTTATGAAAATTGTCGAGATATTCCCTGTTTTTGTAATGAAAGAAGTTCTTTTCATTTCTCCTGACTTCAAGTACATGTTCTCTCAGATCATCCGCCATCTGGATATACCGCTGCCTGACATCCACATCGTTGATATATTTGTACGTCAGGAATCCTCCTATCAGCGCAATGAGCGAAGGGATCGCAATTCCGATGATCATCTTATGCCATATTTTCAGTTTCATTTTATTTGTCCCGTCTTATTACCTTTCACTCATGAACAAAGGAGTAATTGCCCTTCATGAACTCTCTGACATACCATTCCTTTGCCTCCATGCTGCTTATCGCCATATCGAGCTGTCTTGAGCACCCGAGCAGGCGGCCGAGAATGTCCAGCCTGTGTTCGGTATCACTCTTGGAGGCGCCCTTAAGCTCCGCGATGACCATATCTCCCTGTATCTGCACTTTGAAATCGTATTGATCGAGAATGTCCTTGATGAACAGCGCGCGGCGGTATCTGCCTTCTGAGCCTGCGCCTCCTCCCTGAAAACGGAAATTGATGTAATTGTTGATATAGCTTTCTCCGCAGAATGCGTCAAATACGGTGAAGTGAAAGGCCAGTTTTACGCTCATGTTAACGTACTGATCGGTCACGATCACGTATACCTTGCCGCCTTTTTCAGCTACGCCGGTCCTTACAAACGCCCTGGTCATGACGGAGGCCAGACTCTTCATGTCTATATCAACCGGACCGGCCCATCTTACCCCTTCATATGTCATGCCTCTGAGTATGGCCCTGAAGGGTATGGAACTGATGTGCCCGGGGGTGATCCTTCTGAGAAACTTGGCCTCGTCGGCGACCCCGCCGTCCAGGTCTATGACATAGAAATACATGGGGATTTTTTCCGACGTCAGCAGCTGGGTGGAGGTCTCGCCCTCAGTGAGTTCCCCTATATGAAACATTTCCTTTACGGACACTTCATGTACGTATCTTATGATGTCGTGGATCGTCCTGAAATCGTCCAGGCTGATCTCCGCCTCGTCGATCTTTGTCAGGTTCAGCGGCGTTATCAGCTTCATGACGTTCCGTATGGTCTTCTCGTCCTCGGAGTGACCGGTGGACGACGCAGGCTCTTTCCCTGTTCTAAGCAGTGACTCGATTCGTCCTTTATAAATTCTTCCCCTGTATGCGTCTACCGTCACCATTTCTTTGTTGTGGAATACGCCTGTATCTCCCGCATTGATGATCATCGGGACATTGAATTCCCTGGCAAGTGTGGCCAGATGACTCATCCGGCTTCCCGTCCCCACGATGATCGCGGACACGGCCCTCATGATCCTGACGTAATCATTGGACGAATTCCTGGCCACAAGGACCGCCCCTTCAGGAAAATTCAGCAGCTGGTCGGCCCTGTCAACGATATATACCGGTCCTGAGGCAACGCCCCGGCTTGCTGTTTCCCCCTCTGCCGCGACCACATTTGTGTCAAGATGAACAATTTCATAGGACGGCAATGATGACCTCCTCACATTGAGGGGCCTCGCCTGAAGTATCTCAAGCCGGCAGTCATCGTCAATCGCCCACTCTATGTCCTGGGGCTTCCCGAAATGTTTTTCTATCAGCAGGCCGTAATGATAAAGCATTCTGACCTCATCATCGGATATGCTGGGCCGATCCTGGTCTGTTTCGGGGACGGCGTGCTCCTGCAAACCGCCATCGGGGCTCAGAGTCAGTTTGGCCATCTTCCGGTTTATTGTTTTTTCGGTGACCCTGCCGGTATCGTTACGGTCGATAAGATACATGTCAGGGGGGACCGTGCCGCCGACTGCGTACTGTCCCTGCCCCCATACGGTGCTTATCAGCATTTCATCTTTGTCGGGGTGATTGGGATTAAGCGTGTACAGGACCCCGGATGATCTGGAATCAACCATTTCGAGAACGAGTACGGACATGGGGACGTCCCTGTCCCTGAGTCCCTTTGCCATCCGGTAAAAAATAGCGCGGGCCTGGTATTTCCCGGCCGCGACCTCTTTAAAGGCATTAACGATGTCCGCTGCCTTGACGTTCAGGATGCTCCTGAACTGTCCTGCAAAGGAGAGCCTGCCGTCCTCGCCTACCGCGCTCGACCTCACCGAATACGTCTTGTCCAAACCTAAGCGCCGCGTCTCTCTTTCTACGGCCTCCTTAAGCCCGGGCGGAACATCCGCGTTGACAAACAGCCCCATTATTTCCCGGGATGCCCGGTCAATGCCCGGCAGGTCGTTTATGTCCAGTCCGTCCAGAAGCCTCTCAGTCGCTTCCTCAAGGCCGTTCAGAGTGAGAAACTCTTTATAAGCCCTGACGGTTATGGAAAAACCGGCGGGTGACGGCAGCCTGAGCAAGTTCCGTATCTCCCCGAGATTGGCGGCCTTGCCCCCTGTCTCGTCCCTGTTCCGCGCTGTGATCTTGTCGAGCGGTATTACCAGAAGAGGGCCCGGCGCCCTGTCAGGGACCTCCTCAAAGCGCGTCTGTATGTCTGAACGTATTCTGTCCAGCACGCCGTATAGATGAATATACCGGTTGTCCGCCATGTCGTTGAGACTCTGGATAAACCCGAAGGCGGTGTCGAAAAGTCTGGAAAGATGTGCACGGAACATGCCGGTGTCAAGCGTCCCGGATTCAATACCCTCTTCAATATCGGAAAGGGTTTTCAGGAGCTCATTGTTTTTCAGAAGCAGGTTTCTGTAACTGTAGTATCTTTTCTTGAGGACATGATAATTATCACCGGGGATAATGAGATCGGCAGGGGAGGTCTCATGCCCTTCAGGCGCTACGCGGCCGAGCCTTTTTACAAAGGCAAGGGCCTTTTTTATAAGAGGAGAAAAACATTCCTGCATATCCGCTAGTCCAGTTCATATCTGCTCTTGAGGAAATTGCCGGCATACCGCCGGACCGTTTCATCGTCATCCAGCAGGGCGTCAAGCTGCCGGGTGTACGCGATCAGCCTGCCGAGACGGTTCAGGATTTCTTCCATCTCTGTCTTGGATATGTTGCCGGTGCGTCCGATAACGAGGTCCCCCTTCGTATTGACGGTAAGGTTATACTCTCTGAGAATGACGGAGAGCAGTTCCGCCCTTCGGGACCGCTTGGTAATGTCCGTGGCGCCGCCGACAAACCTGAAATAGATGTGGTTGTCCCTGACGTTTTCGCTGCAATAGCAGTCCAGCATGTTGAAGTGGTAACCGAACCTCAGGCTGAGATTGACGTACTCCCTCGAAACGACCGCTACATTGTCTCCGATATAGCGCATGGAGGCGACGTCGGGCATCTTCATCATGCTCGACATAAAGTCATTGACCCTCATGGCGACGGACTCCGAGTGCCAGACACCGGGGTGCATCATTCCTTCAAGAATGGCCCTGAGCGGGATGGAAGTTATCTCATCCAGGCCGGCCTTGCCGGCGCCGTTTCTGAGGTTAAGTCCCCCCCCGATATCAATCATCATGATGCCCGTAGGGATCGACACGTCGAGCCTTACGGCCACGTTGTCTTTCAGCAGGTCTCCTTCATACCTCTCGACGTTGACAAGCTCGGCAATTGCCTTCTCATGGATGAAACGTATGATGTCATGATACGTCTTGCATCCTTCCGGAGTGAAATTTTCGAGCATCGGGTCGATAAGATTCAGCGGGTTGATGTATCTGAGGATCTTCTTCAGGAGCCTGAATTCCCTGGTGTCCTTCAGATCGATATCATCGGAGATTTTGTAACGGAGCAGTTCCTTTATTATTCCCGAATATATTACGTTATCACCCGCGTCGACAGTGATTTCCGACTCGTGTCTGAGGTCTTCGGTGGCGGTGCCGGTATTAACAATCGTGGGGACCTGGAACTCCCTTGCTATATTAGACATATGGCTCGTCGGGGTCCCGATATTAGTGATGATGGCAGACGCCTTTGGCATGATCCTGATGAAATGGGAAGAATCGTGTTCCGCCACGAGCACCGATCCCGGCACAAAGTTCTTGAGGTCGTCCATGCTCCTGAGAATAAAAACCTTGCCGGCTCCTATTCCCCTCTGAGCGATCATGCCATGACCTTTCATAATGACCTTATATTTCTGAAGGGCAGCCGACATGTCGTGAGAACCTCCCGTATACTCGGGAGATATCCTGAGAGGCCGTGACTGCAGAATCGATATGTTACCCTGTCTGTCGATAGCCCATTCTATGTCCTGCGGTCTCTTGAAATAATGCTCTATTGTCAGCGCAAGGGCCGCGAGTTTTTTTATCTG
>JBFLYJ010000210.1:0-6025 GCA_040756635.1 Nitrospirota bacterium | reverse complement strand
TACGATATCGTTTATCCAGCTCCCGTAGCCCACAGCAAGCGCCACGTCCGCCTTGTCCTGTTTGATGGTCCTGTAAGCAAGCTCCAGCGCGTTGCCGCCGTAGGGCGACAGACTGGCCAGGCTGGTGCCGGGCCCCATGAATTCAACATATGCAGACAGGAAGCTGAACAGGTTATTGTTCAATGACTCAAGCAGGAAAAAGGGATTGACCTTGTTTAATCCGGAGGCATTAAGCTTAGGGTAGTCTATGGTTTCCCACCTGCCTCCGGTGGCGTCTTTAAGGGCGGGATAGATATCATCACAGCCGATTTTCGTAAAATCACCCGCGGCAACGTAAAGCGACCTGCGGCCGGGTTCCGTGGCCTGAATAGTTTCCCGAGCGTGCGCAACGGCTTCGCTGGCGGCGCAGAAGCCAAAAATGGCGCTCCGGTTTAGAAATTTCATCTGGCCGACCTGTTTCGGGGCGATGTCCTGAGGCAGGTCGTACCCCGGCACCCTCCCGAAGTACTGCAGATAATCCGGCAGGCCGGCTTTAGGTTCATGAATTATGCCGGTCTTTTGGGCCTTGACACTGCTCCAATTCTCCCCGGTATTTTTTCCCAGGGGAGAGACGAGTCCGACTCCTGTGATGACGACTTCGCGCCCGGACATTTATTTCCTCAACTCCCTGAGCAGTACGCTGAAGAACTTCTTCTGCTCTTCCGTGTCTTCGATATCTTCAAGAGGGATGACCTCTCCTTCAAATTCAGCGATGATCTTCTTTTTGCCTTTTACAAAACCCGAACCCCTGTATAATTTAGGAGTTCCCTTCTGCGGGGAAGATATCAACTCAACTTCGAGTTCCACCTGGTCGCCGGGGAAAGCGAACCCGTAGAAGTTCGATTTATTCACTTTACTGACAAGAAACCAGTTCTTGAAATCGGATGACGCGGCCTCCAGCCAGCCTGTCAATTGCGTCAGCGCCTCCAGCAGCATGACCCCGGGCATGATGGGGTTTTTAGGGAAATGGAATTCGAGGAAGTCTTCGCTCATGGCAACATTCTTTATGCCCTTTATTGATTCGCCGGGTTTGTATTCCGTTATGTGGTCTACTAACAGGTAACGCATGTTGTTGCCGCACTCCTATGTTTTAACAGAGTGTTCAAACCGTTCCAGCCGTTTGAACCGTTTGAACCGTTTGAACCGTTTGAACCGTTTGAACCGTTTGAACCGTTTGAACCGTTTGAACCGTTTGAACCGTTTGAACCGTTTGAACTGTTATCAAGATTGATATTATACATTATCGCGGTCAGTATATACTGTCTTACGCTATACTCATTCCTCCGTCGACGGATATGGCCTGTCCGGTTATATAATCCGCACTGTTCGAGGCGAGAAAGACTACAAGCTGTGCTATATCAGACGGCTCACCGAACCTTGCGGCTGGTATCCTTTCAAGGATTTTTTCACCAGCCCTTTTCCGCACGCGGCTGCTCATGTCGGTAACGATCATTCCGGGAAGCACCGCGTTTACCTGTATGCCCTTGGGTGCGAGTTCTACGGCGCACGCGATTGTAAAAGAGATCAGGCCGCCTTTTGCGGAGGCATAGTTGGTCTGGCCGCGTCCCCCGCGCACCGCTCCAACGGACGACATATTAATTATCTTGCCTGAATGGTTTGCCATCATGATTTCAGCGGCCTGCCGCGTGCATAGGAAGGCCCCCCTGAGGTTTGTATCAAGCACCTTGTCCCACTCGGAAAGCTCCATTGCCAGCAGCAGGTTGTCCTTTATGACCCCGGCGTTATTGACCAGTATGTCGATTGTCCCGTATTTGTCTTTGATAAAGGTGAAGAGTGCCGTCACTTCATCGGGTTGAGAAACATCGGCCTGGAATATCTCCGCTTCATGTCCCGAGTCCGCGACAGCCTTTTTGACCTCGTCAGCCTTTTCCTTTGACCTGTTGTAATTTATGACCACCCGCGCGCCGGCCTGACCGAGCCGGATCGCGGTCTCCCGTCCGATCCCCCTTGATGCCCCTGTAACGAGAGCGACTTTACCTGATAGATCGATGTTCATTTGTTCTCCTTATGTACCTTACATTTGTATTAAGCTGTATACAACGGGGCAGGTGGACTTGCCGAAAAAGCTTTACCATCGATACCTTAGAGCAGATTATGCAAAGCATATCAGTCTCCTTCATCATTTTATCGGATGTTGAATCCTGCCATATTCAATAAATCTTAATATACTATCGCATTTGTAAAGGTTTTGCGGTAAGCCGCCTGACCTGTTTATGCAAAGTTATGGAATATACTTCTTCACCACTATCGACGCGTTCTGGCCGCCGAAGCCGAAGGAATTTGAAATAGCGGCCCTGATGCTCTTCTTTTTCTTTACATTCGCCACATAGTCGAGGTCGCACTTCGGGTCTCTGTTTTTAAGATTAAGCGTAGGATGAAGTTCATCCCTGTTGACACTGAGTGCGGTAAACACGAATTCAGGTCCGCCTGAGGCCGCCAGCAGATGCCCGATTATCGATTTGCTTGAGTTTACAGAAATGTTCTGCGCATGTTCTTTAAATACTTTCTTTATTGCCAGCGTTTCAGCAGTGTCGTTGAGTTTGGTGCTCGTGCCGTGGGCGTTTATGTAATCGATCTGATCGATGCTCATGTCCGCGTCTTTCAGGGCATTCAGTATCGAATGTTCCGCACCCGTCCCATGAGGGTCCGGAGCGGTGACTTTATAGGCGTCCATAGTGGTCCCGTATCCCGCGACCTCAGCGTAAATCTTAGCCCCTCTCTTCAGCGCGTGCGATTCTTCTTCCAGTATCGCGATTCCCGCTCCTTCTCCCATCACGAGGCCGGACCTTTTTCTGTCAAACGGCCTGCAGATCTCGGAGGGATTGTCGGCAGATACGGATGCTGCGCTCAGCAGAACGAAGAATACTAGTCCGACCGGATTGATCATAGAATCCGCGCCGCCCGCTGCTAGCATATCAGCGTCTCCGCGGCTTATCACTCTGTATGCCGTACCGATGGCCTGCGACGCGGAGGCGCAGGCTGTAGTAATAGTCGCGTTGTATCCGTTTAAACCGAATCTCTTCGCTATAAGAGAAGCGGGTCTGTTGGAGTTGTTCTTTACTATTGATTCCCGGTGGACGTCTTTATACCCCTGTCCAAACTTCATGTAATCGAACATGCCTTCTCCATCAGTCCATTTATAAATATCTTCCAGCCTGTTTATGCCGAGCCCTGCGGCCATGACAACACCACAGCGGTCGTGCCCCTCCTTGCCAAGGGGTGAATGGGGGGCTGCGTTATATCCTGCGTCTTCCATTGCCCGCTGTGCAGCCCATAATGCAAAGAGTGTCCTGCGCTCTCCTTCAAGGGCAGCATCCTCTTTTAGTTCATTTACGATGGTATTCCAGTCCTCTTCGGTGACACTGCCGACGGCCTGGACCGGCGATTTCTCAGCGCCCTGCAGTGAGAGCTTTCTGATACCGGATATTCCGCTGAGCGCCTTCTGCCAGTTCTCCTCCACATCAAGCCCCAGCGAAGTCGCCATTCCCAGTCCTGTAATTACTACCCTGCGTTTATTGATCATAATGGATTTAGATATTATGAATTTAAGTCTTTAAAGGATACTAAAATCATTGATATAGTTCAACTGCAGGTATCAATAAAGTAGAATGCCGCCTGTTTGGGCCTATGTTTAAATCAACACAAAATTTAAGGGCGCATTGTGAATTGTTGCATTCCATTATTTATTGGAGTAGAATTTTCTCAATAAATGACTTTGTTCATAAATAGTAAGGAATATTATGATGACATGGGGGGACATCTATGGGTAAAACACATCTGAGGGGGGATGATCTATGAAGCGTCCGCTCTGCTTTGTTCTCATGCCTTTTGGGAAAAAACCGAATACCGCCGGCGTATTAATTGATTTTGATGCAGTCTATGAAGATCTCATTGCCCCGGCAATTGAAGAAGCCGGGCTTGAGCCCCTCCGTGCCGACGAAGAGATGACCGGAGGCATCATCCACAAGCCGATGTTTGAACGCCTGATCCTGTGCGAGTATGCGGTGGCAGATCTTACCACTGCTAATGCGAATGTGTTTTATGAATTGGGTGTCAGGCATGCTGTGCGTCAATGGTCTACGGTGCTTATCTTTGCCGAGGGTGGGGGACAGTTGCCGTTTGATGTTGCACCGCTGCGGGCAATGCCCTATCGCCTGACTCCCGGGGGAAAACCTGCCGATACTGAGATCACAAAGAAGGCGCTTGCTGAACGCCTGCTGGAAGCAAAGCAAACATTGACTGACAGTCCCATCTTTCAGCTTGTTGAGGGATTCCCTGAGATCGACCATACTAAAACTGATGTCTTCCGTGACCGTGTTCGCTATTCCTCCGAAGTAAAACAACGTCTGGCCGCTGCGAGAGAACAGGGGCTTGGCGCAGTGCAGGCTATAGAGTCAGAACTTGGTGATATCAAAGACACTGAAGCTGGAGTTGTGATCGACCTCTTCCTCTCATACCGCGCAGTCAAGGCATGGCCTGAAATGATCGGCCTTGTGAAGAAAATGTCACCGCCCCTTGCATCGACCGTCATGGTGCAGGAACAGTTTGCTCTGGCATTAAATCGGGATGGCAAAGGAGAGGAGGCAGAAAGAGTACTTGTTGATCTGATTAATAAACGAGGTCCAAGCAGTGAAACCTACGGTCTCCTTGGACGAGTGTATAAGGACAGATGGGAAGCAGCTCAAAAGGCCGGCCGGAAATTCGAAGCCGCAGGCCTATTGAACAAGGCTATTGATGCCTATCTGAAGGGCTTTGAAGCGGACTGGCGTGACGCTTATCCCGGTGTTAACGCTGTAACGCTCATGGAATTAAAAGATGCGCCTGATCCGCGAAGGCTTAGCCTTATCCCTGTCGTATTCTATGCAGTTGAACGTAAGATAGCTGCCGGCAAACCTGACTATTGGGATTATGCCACCTGCCTCGAACTGGCGGTATTGGCAAAGGACGAAGAAAAAGCCATGGCAGCGCTCGGTGAATCCCTTGCGTCAGTGCGTGAATCCTGGGAGCCGGAGAGCACTGTAAGAAATCTTCGTTTGATACACGAGGCTAGGGAGAGTAGAGGGGAATCGGTTAATTGGGTTCGGGAGATTGAGAGCGAACTTGAGAAAAAAGCGGGCGGGTAAGAACTATAAGGGATAAGCTGAGGGAGAAAAGTTGTGGGCTACAGAAACAAGACATATGTGATTTTCGAAAAAGTAACGTATGTGAAGTAGATCGTCTATCCCTGCTATCGAGCGTAGTCCGGAAGGTTGGAGTGACTTATACCGCTGATTGGTGAAAGTGCCTCGACAGCCTTTTCCGCGATTGGTCGACATACTTCAAGTTCCTTCCAGTAGTTACTATATTCGATATAGCGCTGAAACTGCCGCCTGGTTGAGTCGACCTCAAACGATCCTTCACCCATGAGCTTGAAAAGGGCACTGCAATGCTCTTCTACGACTTTTCTTACGTCCTCCGCTTTCCTGTCCGGTTTATGATACATGGCGAGCATCTCCAGTTCAGCCATGGTCCCGTAGCCCCAGGCCTTCAACGCGCCGCTTCCTCTGTTCAGATCGCGCTCGGCAAGTTTGTGGGCCAGCAAAAAAGTCTCGGGCTCCGGCGGTTGTCCGAGGGCGGCAATGAGAAACAAAGCCTGGGTAGCAACCCAGTGGTATTTTTCTTCATCCACTGCCCATTGTTCCATTGCCTTACGGTACGCGGCGAGGGACTGTTTCAGGGTAGTCTGTCCTGATATCTCTACCTTCCTGTGATAGTGGAGAAGACCGATTCGCTTCAAGGTTGAACCACAGATACCGTAGCATTCGGCCCGGCGGGTCCGATCTTTTACCCCGTCTCCCTCCGGTAAACGGCTTTTCCAGAAATCCAGCCATTCTCTGGCCGTCTCCAAAGCAATATTCATTTCATATTCATTTGCAGCGTCGTCAGCTCTATCAAGAGAGATGTTGATTGCCCACCGTGTTTGCCG
>JBFLYJ010000021.1:0-16593 GCA_040756635.1 Nitrospirota bacterium | reverse complement strand
CACCATGTATAACAGGAAACGCGCAATACCTGAACTGAAGAGCTCAAACAGGAATATCCGTCAGCTGGGCGAAAGACTCGCGATTAACTCTCCCGTGCAGGGCTCGGCTGCCGATATAATTAAGGTATCAATGATCAACATATGGCGGCGGATCGCGAAAGAAGGGTTAGGTACCCGAATGCTCCTGCAGGTGCATGACGAACTGCTGTTTGAAGTACCTGAAAGAGAGGAAGAAACTGCCGCAAAGATCGTAAAAGAAGAAATGGAAAACGCAATTTCTCTTCGGGTCCCCCTTAAGGTTGATATGGGAGTCGGGAAGAACTGGGGAGAGGCGCATTAAACCGGATAATTCATGAATGTATCACTGGTGCAGGCATGGCTCAAGGTTTATATGAATAATGTGGGTTAAAACAGTTTTTTAAGTTTATGCTGACAGCTGGCCGCTGAAAGCTGAGTGCTTACTTACCGGAGGTCATATATTCCATCAGTTTACGGCAACACATCGGGCCTGAAAAAAAGCGAGATCAGGACGCTTGAACGGATTTACAGACGGCGCATTCCGAAAGATAAAGCTCTGTCACCGGATCTCGCAATGATCATGACCGAATGCTCAAACACAATAGGCCGTCAGGTCGGGGCCATGGTGCACAGAAGCGGCAACATAAGCCATGTGATCGTCGGTGACGCTAAAGGGATATTCTTGCCTGATCTTGACAATTTCCCGCTCGGCAGAAAGGTCCTCCGCGGACTCAGACTAATACACACTCATCTCAATAATGAAAAGATAAACCAGGATGATATAACCGACCTTTCCCTTCTTAGACTGGATGCCCTGGTGATAATCGGTATGAAAAACGGACAACCGGACTCCGTTACGCTCGCTCACCTGTCATCCTCTGATCGAACGTCATCATATGAAGTAATCGGTCCGGTGCCCTTTCACGGCATGGACAGGACGTTTGAGAACTTCGATGTTATTATTTCTGCTGTCCAGGAGGGACTGGAATCCCGGAGGACAGGGTTTGACATTAAAGACAAACGGGAGCGGGCCGTCCTTGTCAGCGTCTCTACCGCCCCTCGTTATGAACAGGAAGACTCCATGGAAGAGCTGAAGGAGCTGACGAAGGCGAGTGATGTCGTCGTTGTGGACACCGTTATGCAGAGAGTAAAAGAGATCAATCCCAAGTATCTTCTTGGTAAAGGGAAAATACAGGAGCTTATCATTAATGCCATGAATAAAGGCGCTACCCTCCTTATCTTTGACCAGGACCTTAACGCCTCCCAGACAAAGGACATCGGAGATTTGACAGAATTAAAGGTAATAGACCGTTCACAGCTAATTCTAGACATATTTGCCAGGCGTGCACACAGTAAAGACGGAAAGGTCCAGGTTGAACTCGCTCAGCTCCATTACAGACTCCCGAGGCTGACCGGAAAAGGGACTGCCATGTCCAAGTTGATGGGCGGCATAGGCGGAAGGGGCCCGGGGGAAATGAAGCTGGAGGTGGACAGGAGGCGGGTGCGAGACAGGATAACACTTCTCGAAAAAGAACTCAAGTCTCTGAGCATGGCTCGTCAGCAGAGAAAAGCACGCAGAGTCGCCCAGGGGGTTCCTATCATATCAATAATAGGCTACACAAATGCCGGCAAGTCCACCCTGCTTAACAATTTGACAAAAAGCAGCACTTTTGTAGAAGACAAAATGTTCGCCACCCTGGACACTTCGAGCAAAAGGCTGCGATTCCCCAAAGAAAGAGATGTCATTATTACCGATACAGTAGGATTTATCCGTGATCTTCCAAAGGACCTTCTCACCGCCTTCAGGGCGACACTTGAAGAACTTGAGGACGCTGATTTACTTCTGCATGTTGTAGACATATCAAACCCGAGGTATGAACAGCAGATTCAGTCAGTGGAAAAAATACTTGCTGATTTAGACCTGTCAGGGAAGCCTGTTTTGCTGACTTTTAATAAAGAAGACCTCATCGACAATAAAGAAGTTGATGCAATATGCCACAGATTTAATGCAATATCATTATCTGCTTTACGCCCCGAGACTTTTAAGCATCTCATGAAAGCAATCGAGAATAAACTCTGGCCCCTATAATTACGGCTTACATGGTCCTATGAACAAGTCTCAAGGCAATATTGCCGGATGGGTAAAGACGTAATCATTGTTTTTAACCGGCTGATGACACCCAAAGCACTCCTGAACAAATTCTGCATCCTTACCATAAGGTTTCTGCGCCAGCCCCAGCCATCGGGCGAAGCCCCAGCCTCCGGTCTCTTTATACTTGTCCGCATCCTTTATCATAAACTCGGCGTGAACGAACTCTCCGGGGATAGTGGCAGCTGGCCATTTATCATGTGTCGTGTCCTTCCACACGAGTTTTGCCAGGATGCTGCCGTCCGGCCATGGATTGGTCTTCCCATACCTTACTGCCTGTATCGCCACGTCGTTCCCCAAGACTACCCTTATTGTATTATTGTCAGTACGATGGGAAGGAGCTATAATCACCCAGTTTCTGTAACCGTCCGGTATTTGTATCCCGTTAGGCGCCTTTTGCACCGGAATATTTAGAGTCCAGGCTACTGCACAAACTGAAAGAAGAATTGCCGACAATACGATAATCTTAATTTTCATAATATCCCTTTCCAGATAAATATTATCATTATTTAAGTTAAAGTCAATATCTGCTTAGGTGATATGATAAAGCACTAGATCATAAAAAACAGCTCTTACAGCTTAATATAATTATAATATTCCTTGAAAGCATATTGAAGGTGCACAGCTAACCGCTATATTTTTCAGGACATTTTAATATTATTGAATAAGAGGGAAATCTCTCTCATTTTTCCCCCTTGACAATAAATATTATCATCTGATAATATTTATCTAATGAAAGCAATTATTGTTAAATCTATAATGAAATACAAGTCAAAAGGCATTAAGCTGACGCCTCAGAGAGTAGCTATACTGGAATATCTGGATGGTAATAAAAACCACCCTTCGGCTGAGGATATTTATGAAGCTGTCAGGAGACAGTTCCCTATGATATCATTTGCAACTGTCTATAAGACATTAGAAACACTCAAGCAAAAGTGCGATATATTGGAACTGACCATCGATCCACAGAGACGCAGATATGATCCTGACACGAAACCTCATCATCACCTCATATGCATCAGATGCAAAAAGATCGTTGATATCGAGGCCGAAATACCTTTCGCCATTCCGAATGAGGCAAAAGAACAGTTTGAAATAACCGGGAATCATGTGGAGTTTTATGGCATTTGCAGTGATTGCAAGTCCTGTGAAATTAATGACAATAATTAAGAACAAAAGGAGATAGAACTATGACAAGATTCAAATGTGAACGCTGTGGTGCAATTCAAGAGGGCAAATGCAAACCCCGGAAATGCCGGAAGTGTGGTGAAAGCAATACTATGAAGAAAGAAGAAACTTGCGGCTGCGGATGCAAACGTTGAACCAATAATTATTAAATTCAGGAGGGAATAAATTATGTGTATGGACCATTCAGTAATTTGCAAATGCGGGAAGCACGATGCAAGCTTCAATTTTAAGAATGAATTAATGCCGCCGGAAGCCATTGAGGCCCTTTACTGCCCCGAATGTTCAGACGGAGTTTCTCTTAATCCGGGAACTATGATCAAAGACAACGGATGGATCATCCATTATGATATGGATGTGGTGGGGCTTTACAGCAGCAGGTTACCGTCCAGTGAAAAGGAAAATCTCTCTCCCTCACTGCTGTTTGATGAAGGATATATTACATGGAGAGGAGTTTACCCCGGGGACCATATTGACAGCGCGAGGGAAAGGGAAGAACTCGCAAGGCTCGCGAAGGTAAATCCGAAGCAATATTTTGAACAGATGAAGAGCTGGGCTATTAACAGAATGACGCGTCTGAAAGATGAAGGATGGAGAAGGGCTAATGAAGGATAGACATCTGGAGGATAGGCCTGCGTGTTCTGCTAAATCATCGCCCGTTCCATGTGAAGTAACGTGTCATAGGTGCGGGGCAGAACTCGAAATATGGAGCGATGAAACTGATATTGTGTGCAAATCATGCGGGTGTACGATTCGAAACAGTTCAGACCAGAAATGACAGTTTGATATTAATAAACCATTCTACCAATTTCAACTCGGGTACATAACTATGGATGAAACATATAAACTTATTACAGAGATCTTGGATGACATGCGGCCCCTAATCGAGGCCCATAAAGGGGTTGCAGAGATGGGAACTTTTACGGGTAGCAGGGCCGTGATTTACTGCGGGGGTAAGTGCATCAGTTGCCAAGATAAGTGTATTGAAGCTGCAATTAAAGAAAAGCTGCCGGATATAGAAATTGTTTTCGTGTAATAAAAATTGAAGGAGGCATATTTTGGAAGTAACAATACAAAAAATACCTGGCGGTCTGATGGTAGACGGTCTAAAACTGCTGAAGGGCAAGTGCGGCTGTACATCAATCGCTAAATGCTGTTATTCATGGTCAAGGATAAAACAGAAAGGCTCTCAAATCGAGTTTGAAGCAAAGATGACCGGGCCTGATACACAGGACAACATCATCTGGAGTTATGTTGTCAGAAAAAATGGAACAACCATAACTGTACGGGTCGAAGATGCTCGTGATAAGGAAATTTATTCAGGATTTATTCCGCCTCCTGTAAGCGACTGGGAACAGAGGGGATGGGAAGTAGTAGAGAAGCAAGGGGACAGGGAAGACGGGGTGGTATGGCGCTGCGCCATGTGTAAATGGCTGTATAACGACAATAAAGAGGGGCGGCCTTTTGAGCAGCTCCCTGATGAATGGAAATGCCCTAAGTGCGGGGCAATGAAGAAAGCTTTTGAAAAAATCGGTTAATAAGGAGAAATATCATATGAGTGAAAAAGGACTTTTTTGTGGTCTTAACAAAGCGGCAGATCCTGCAAACATGACAGAGCTGGAGAAAAAGCATACCCCTGTAATAGAATGCCCTGAAACAGTTAAGGCAGGGGAACCCTTTCAGGTAAAAATAAAGATAGGTGAAATTCCACACGCGATGGATGAAGGGCATTTCATCCAATGGGTCGAAGTTTATTTCAGGGAAAACTTTTTTGCAAGGCTAGTATTAACACCAAAATTTACTCGACCTGAAGTAACCTTGACACTTGAAAGACATAGTAAACATTCATCATCAACACTCAGAGTGATTGAAAGGTGTAATCTGCATGGCCAGTGGGAGGCAACTAAAGAGATTAAAATAGTTCATTAATTCAAATTCATAATCAAAAAAATATTAATAATAAGGAAGGAGAATAAGATGTCAAAATCAGAAAAAAATCTTCAGGAAGCATTCGCTGGTGAATCACAGGCTAACAGGAAATACCTTGCATTTGCAAAACAGGCTGAAAAGGAAGGGTTTCTACAGGTTGCTAAACTCTTTCGTGCTGCAGCAGAGGCGGAAACAGTCCATGCGCACAGTCATCTTAAACAGCTTGCCGGAATAAAAAGCACAAAAGAAAACCTTGAGGCAGCTGTTAATGGTGAAGCCTTCGAATTCAGGGAAATGTATCCTCAGATGATTAAAGAGGCAGAGGAAGAAGGGAACAAGGGGGCATTACGCAGTTTCAATTTTGCAAACGAAGTTGAGAAGATCCATCACGATCTTTACAAGAAGGCCCTTGATGAGCTGGGCAATAACAAGGAAACTGATTATTATGTATGCGATATTTGCGGATATACGGCAGAAGGCAGTGCACCTGATGAATGCCCAGTTTGCAAAGCAAAGTCTATGGCATTCAGAAAGATTGCTTAGCTAAGGGATGGGATTAGGGGAATTACTTCCCCCATTCCCATTATCAAGACTGTGCCATGTCACTTTCTTGCATGAATTTTTGTGTGCGCTGCTACATATCACGGAGGTTAATATAAAACATAATTAAATGATTTATAAAATTAAATTAAGTATAAAGCAGATAGACAATGCTGGTATCAATATTGCTTATTTACAATAATATATTCTTCCATAACTACGCCCCTGAAGAGACATTTTCTTGAGAGGCTATCTGCGCAACTCTGCTTATATTATAAATTTATACCTTATATAAGTATTTTTTAATTGACTCTGAAATTTCCTAAAGTATACTAATAGTATCTTTTCTTACTAAGAAGAATTCCAATCAATAAATATATATTTACAAAAAGGAGGGTGTAATGAAAAGTATTAATAATTTCAAGAAGTACGGCATTATCTCAATTGTTACTTTTGTTGCTTTAAGTCTTCTTATTCTGGGGAGCACAATTCCAGCTTTCGCCCATGATGGCACTGTAGGCGATCCTACACCTGTTGACTTTGGATTAACGTCACAGGATTTTTACCATATAGATTACGCCCCATGGAAGGGTTTTTTTATGATTTATACGAAAAACACATCAGCATCGACATGGGTTGGGTTTAACTTTGCTCTTTCGGGTTCGTCAGGGGTGTTCATTGATACTGCACTCTATGAAGCCGTAAACGGTGTGGGAAGCTGTAGCTGGGCTTTTGATGGTGATTGCGATCCAAGAAGCAGCAAGACCGTTTCCAGTTGGACAATCAATCCTAGTCAGACAAACATATCGGTATTTACAACTAACAGTGTTGCCCCCGGACAAACAGCATGGTACAGGGTTTATACAGACAACACGGCATCACAGGGGAATTTCACCATCACAGGCACTCCGATAGTCCCTGAACCGATCAGTTCAACTCTTTTCCTCGTCGGCGCTGCTACTCTCGGTTATAGGAGATTCAGGAAGAATTTTTAATATTTGTTTTAATAAACACTAACAAAAAGGCGTCTCACTCACAGAGACGCCTTTTTTTATTTATATCTTCACGTCCAGGATAGGAGTTGCAATCCCTCTTTAATCTCTATCCTCTCCAAGACCGTCTACCGATCCTTCAATGTCCAATATTCTCAGTTTTTGTATGTAATGCTTCGTCTTGTATTTAGTCAAATGATTGATTTTTTCAATTATGTTATTCATCCTCATGCAGCACTCCTTCATGGTATCATAATCTTCTTTTATTTCAGCTTTCCCGGGGAACTTATCCATCAAGAGAGTAAGGCTTGATGTCAATATCTGAAGGGGCTGTCTAAGTTCGTGTGCCATGGCTCCAGCAAGTTTACACATAGCGTCAATTTTTTCAGATGTAACATCCTTGAAAACAATCACCTCCCATATCTCATCTTTGTCGCCATACTCTATAAAGGAAGACATAACTGAAATGGCCTTATCATTCATTTCAAGTTCTTTCGGTTTCTCAAGAAATCGCCTAACATTTTTGTACTGGTCACACTCCATGCATGACTTATCCTGATTTGATGAATACAACTTACAGGAGCTGAAAACCCAGCAACGGCAGCACTGAGAGTTCTTCCCAAGGCACTCATTATCGCCGCTGCAATTCTTCCGTTCCCAGCAATAAGGACCAGAGAAACCCTGCTCAGCACGGAATATTCCGTGACGGAGAGGATTTTCTATCGGAAGCGAGAATATCTGCACCCCCGCCAGATTTTTGTCGATAGATAACATATCAGTCAGTGCACGGTTATATATTCTTATTGTTCCTTTGTTGTCTATAAACAATACTCCATCACTGATATTATCAAGAACAACTGCGAACTCCTTTTTTCTTCCTGTTAAAGGCATGTATTCTCCGCTATTAATTCACTAGGACATAATAGTCCGTCTGTAAAAAACCATAATGTATATTATATAACGATTTGTTTATTGATAAGATAAAGCGATCTAAACAAACAGCGATACAGTTAATATGCAGCAGGTTGAATGGACAACTTATGACTAAGCAATATAAATCTACATATGGCGGTTACGCCCCGTTTTCCTTTATTATTTTATTCAGGCGTCCTTCAACAATACCCCTGATCTCATTTAGGCGTGTTTCGTTTTGTGCTTCAAAGCGCAAAACCAGGACCGGCTGAGTGTTCGAAGCCCTGATAAGGGCCCAGCCGTCGTTAAATTTGATCCTGATGCCGTCGATTGTGATCGACTCAAATTCATTAAAAGCATTTCTGGCTTCTTCAACAATTCTGAATTTAACTTCATCAGGACAGTCAAATCTAATCTCAGGGGTTGCCACTACATATGGGATATCCTTTAATAACGTCTTTGTGCTGTATGGCTTGCCGTTCTTCTTGATAATTTCCATCAGCCTCAAGCTCGCATAAACAGCGTCGTCATATCCGAAGTACCGGTGTTTAAAAAAGATATGGCCGCTCATCTCCCCTGCCAGCAGCGCCTCTTCCGCCTTCATTTTTTCCTTGATAAGAGAATGTCCCGTTTTCCACATAATGGGGACACCACCGTGAGCGGCAATATCATCATAAAGTGTCTGGGAACATTTTACTTCGCCAATAATTTTCGCTCCGGGATTTTCTCTTAAAATATCTCTTGCGAAAATTATCATGAGACTATCACCCCAGATAACATTTCCCTCTTCGTCAACGACCCCGATCCTGTCAGCGTCACCATCATATCCTATACCGGCATGCGCTTTTTCATCTCTGACCCTGGCGATCAGATCAACCAGGCTCTTTTCCAGAGTAGGATCAGGGTGATGGTTCGGGAAATTGCCGTCAGGCTCGCAATACAATTCAACAACTTCCGCGCCAAGGGCCCTCATTATTTCAGGTGCAACAACACCTCCCGTACCATTGCCTGCATCTACAACGACTTTTATTCCATCAAGTCTTTCAAATTTATCTTGAATATAATTAATATAGTCTTCAATTATCGGATAATTTTCTACGTTACCCGCTCCTGTTCTGAAATCCTGCGCGTCAATGATTTTTTTTATCTCCTGAATAGCATCTCCGAAAATTGTACCCTTGCCCACACTTATTTTAAACCCGTTGAACTCCGGAGGATTATGACTTCCAGTGATCATGATACCTCCGTCAACCGGAAGTTTATACAGAGAGTAATACTGAAGCGGGGTCGGACACATACCCAGGTTAATAACATCAACACCGGACCCGGTGAGGCCCGTTATTAAACCTTCTCTTATGGCAGGGGAATGAAGACGCGCGTCCCATCCCAGGCTTATCTTCGCTTTGTCCTTATTCAATGATTTAAGCAGGTAAGAGGCATATCCCCGGCCCAGAACTTCAGCAACCTCCGAAGTTAAATCCGTGCCCCATACTCCTCTGATATCGTACTGCCTGAAAATAGCGGGGTTTATCATGACATCTCCCTTGCATTGAATTTGCGTGAATTATAATAATATACACCATTAGTGGACTGGATAGACAAGCCTCCAATATCCCATGCTATAATTCAAAACATGACTGAAAAGCAGTGGTAAAGTCACTTAATAAAGAATTTGGCCCTTATTGCCAAGGAGAAGAACCTGATGAAATGCAAATTAATTATCGGCATGCTTATTCTCATAGTAACTATGTTTGTTGCATGTTCTTCTGAGAAGGAGCGTCTGATTGAAGGGAAGTGGACCCTTACACATACAGCAATTGGAGGATCACCTTCGTCATTCTGGTTTAAAAGTAATGGTACTGTAATTGCACCATGGGAACCACACAACTACGCGATGCAGTCAGAAGGCACATATGATCTCACCGATGACAATCACATTAAGATCATGATGACTAAGGGATATTATAAGGGGGGGATGTATGTATATGAAATAGTCAAGATTGATGATAAAGAACTGCTTTTGGGCGGCACGTATGAAGTACTTCATTTGATAAAAAGCGATGAGAAGGAATAATATTTCAGTTTCAGAGTGTAATCATCAAATGCGTATTTATTTCTGTTTGATCTCTATCAGGTTCCCTGAAAAATCCCGGATAAAGTAAACAGTCTTGTCTTTTGATTTTCCGATAATCACCTTTACCCCGGCCTGCGGTGCTTTTTCCACGACTTCCCAGAAGTTATTTAACAGAAGCCCGATATGGTTAATGTCAGGTGCCGGTAATGTATACGCAGGAGAGATGAAGACCTCGATTTTTATACCGTCTTTCTCGAACACTAGCATGCCAAGATCACCCTGGACAGAAAATAACTGCTCCGAGAGCGTCTTGGTTACGACAGATTTCCTAGTTAATTCAAAGCCGAGAAAGTCCCTGTAAAACAGGACAGCATCCTCTTCGCTTTTATTGGTAAGCCCTACATGATTTAATAGCATGGGATATTGTAACAGAAACAGCCGCCGGCAATCATCGGTCATCTATCATCTGAAAATGCGAATCAGCCATCTCGTTTCCTGTCATCAGAAACTCATCATATAGATCCATATGTCAGGGCATTCGTAATTATAGGGGCGTATTACAATACGCCCCTCCCGCCATGCCCCCAGGGTGCGGTTGCGGGGACAAATTCCGGTCTGCCCCTACAACCGGCCATCACCCTTCATCCCCCGGTCACCGTCAACGAGTCCCTGATTTTGTCGAGCGTTTTTTTACCAATACCCTTGATTTTCAATAGATCGTCCACGCTGCTGAATTTGCCGTTTTCATTTCTGTACGTGACAATGTCAGCCGCCTTTTTTTCCCCGATTCCCGACAGCTTTGCAAGTTCCTGTTCAGTGGCCTGATTGATGTCGATCTTGCCTTTTACATCCGCACTTTCTGCAAACACCAGACCGCTTAATGCCATGTTCATAAAAAAAACTACTAATACGACTCTGCTTATCCTGTACAGCACTCTGCTTTTCATTTTCACCTCCTGTTTGTTAATTATTGAATTCTTTATCTCGACTATTTCTGTTCACCTCCTTTCATAATTCACACAGTACTGCCTCAGATACATTGATCGCTTA
This sequence comes from Nitrospirota bacterium, assembly GCA_040756635.1. GTDB lineage: Bacteria > Nitrospirota > Thermodesulfovibrionia > UBA6902 > UBA6902 > UBA6902. Next base: position 5,744 of record JBFLYJ010000021.1, on the reverse strand, counting down.
TCTGCACGGAGCAGCATACTGCGCTGATAGTAAAAACAATCCAGGATGAATTTTAATTCGACTATTATCCCGGCGATGCAAAGGATGGTTCAGCTTTTGTTAATTAATGTCCCCTGAATACTGATCCGACAAACTGCGAATGGGATAAGTGTATCATTTCCCACTGCCTAAATATACTGGCAATTCTGACAGGAGATATCTTCTTGCTTGTAGTGGTTGCAACGCGCGTCCCGCATCCTGTATGATGTTGTAATCATGTATGACAAGGTCATTATTTCAGGTGCCGGACTTGTGTCCTCACTCGGTCTCACCGCGTCAGAGACCTGGGATGCATTGCTTGCCGGCAGGAGCGGTTTCCGTGAGATAGAAGGGTCCGACACTCGGGGATTTGGTTGTCGCGCAGCCGCTCAGGTACAGGGCCTGGGGCCTTCTGAACTCGGGATCCATCCAAGGGACTTCCGGATTATGGACATGCATTCCTACATGCTTATGAAAAGCAGCCGCGATGCATTTAAACAGTCCCGTCTCGACAGTGGTGACATTTCTCCTGAAGACATCGGATATTTTGCCGGGATGGGAATGGTCGATTATAAAGTGGAGGACCTGCTTCCCGCGGTCGTGCAGTCCATGGATGAAAACGGCCGGTTTGATTATGATAAATTCTTTTCAAACGCCTATCAGCAGATACATCCGCTTTGGCCGCTTTCGATGCTGAACAATATAAACTTCTGCCAGGTGGCGATCGATCTGGGCATAAAAGGCGACAACACGACTTTTTGTCCGCATTCCGATTCCGGCATACACAGCATAATTGAAGCTTATAACAGCGTTCTTGCAGGAAAATCAAAAGCTGTTCTTGCCGGAGGCGTCAGTGAAAAGGTATCTCCCATGAGTATCGCCCGCGGTTCATGGTTCGGCATATTAAATAACAGTCAGGAGATCGGATGCAGTCCTTTGGGTTCGCTCAGGACAGGAACATTACTTGGGGAAGGCTGCGGGATCGTCTCCCTGGAACTGCAACCTGCTGCGATGCGAAGAGGGGTTAAGGTTCTGGCAGCGGTGACAGGATACGCTGTCTCTTTTGAAATCAATGAAAATGCACATTGTCCTACTTCAAACGCTGTTTCCCTCTCGATGAAGCAGGCCATGGCCATGGCAAATCTCGGAGCTTCCGACGTTGATTTAATAATCGCGCATGGAGACGGTACAAATATGGGTGACGGACATGAGATCGAAGCGATCCATAACACGTTTTCAGAGTGTATTGATAAGGTCAATGTGTATTGCTCTAAAGGTGCATTGGGCCATATGCTTGCCGGGGCCGGTGCTGCGGATGTGGTACTGGGAATTTACATGCTTCAGCATGGTATAATTCCGGCAGTTTATTCGTCCTCTCCTCAGGACGAATCCATAAAGTTCAGGCTTGTAAGCGGAAAGCCGGTCAAAACAAATCTCAGGCGTATACTGATAAATTCCCGGAGCTATGAAGGGCAGTGTGCCTCTTTAATAATAGAAGCGGTGAGACAATAAAACTAAATGCGATTTCTTTATTACGACAGAATAGACAACATCGAAAAGGGCAAGTCGATTGTCGGGGCCAAAACCTTTACCCTCTCGGAGGAATTCTTCAGGAGGCATTTCAGGAAGCAGGCCCTGGTTCCCGGTGTTATTTATATCGAGGCCATGGCACAGCTTCTCGGATGGCTGATCATTTACTCTCATGACTTCAAATTATCTGCCGTCATGTCACTCGTGGAAGGCGCGTCCTTCATGCCCAAGTTGAGGCCCGGATTCACTGCCGAAATACATGGGGAAATAATTTCCACTTCAAAAAGAGACTCTCTGGGCAGGGCCTGGATTACGGTCAACGGAGAGACCGTGGCCTCGATGGACCGCATTATATACGCCCATGTACCCAAGGTAAATTCAGAAGACCTGATGAACCTGTTCTATTATTACAGCGGTATAAAGGTTTAAACGGTACCTTTACACCGGCAGCTCCATGTTATCAAAGCCTCTTGAATACCCTCCTGTCAGCCACCATAACAATACCGCCTTCGCGAATATACGGGAGCTCAATAAAGCTGTCTATGCTTGAAATTTGAGAGTAGCTGCGACAGAAACGACATGTGTTTTTTAGCCACTTCCTGCCCGTTTAGAGGACAGTGACTACTACAGCCAAACTTCTATTTTTTATTCTATTTACTGGCAAATCCCCAGGAAAACGATAAACCGAATTCTTCCGTTCCGCCAATCCTGACCGCTGTGAGAAACGCAGACGCCCACCATTTTTTCATTCCGGCCTTTGTAACCAGGTCACTGTAAAATTTCAAATCAACGCGTTCTCTCTCAACATCGTTTCCAATTTCTCCGTATCCGTAGCAAAGATCGTGCGGCAAACAGCATTTATAAGTGATGTCTTTCCAATCACACCCGGTGAAAAAGCCCATCATCTCATCCGGCAAGCCGGAACATCCGTCAAACTTCCAACTCTTGTATTGACCGGGATTTGCTTCAATGCGTGTGACCAAATAGTCAATATTGAAATGTTTGCATAGCTCCAGAGCTTCTGCCGTTGTAATTATCTCTCCAATTTCGGGTAGTTTCATGTCGTCCTCCTTTAGACAGAACTAATATGCCAATTTGTTATTATGCCAGTGTCTCACTTCTCACATACTTTTTTATCATACCGTATTCCTGGTAATTGTAAAGCAAAATCGTTACCTCATTTTGATCTCTGTAGCTCTCTAAAACACTATATTTCGTGATTTATTAAAAATCCCGGGATGCCGGGATAATGGCAAGTAAGTAGTTCTACGCCGGCCATATGATTGCTTGCTTTTTAAACTCCCTGACGATTGGAGTAAATTGTATAAAAAAATATTGCCATCACATTATTTTTTTGATACAATGCATTCAAGCCAGGAAATAACTATTCAATACGAACAAGAGGAATCCTGATGATAAGTTATCCGCCGTCATACGGGGGAATTTACGTTATCTCTGACATCCACCTTGGAGGTCGTCGCGATAGCCAGGAAAACTTCCAAATCTTCAACCGTGGGGAGCGGCTGGGAAACCTGATTCGACACATCACTGAGCAGCGTCGGGAAGAAGACATCGCCCTCATTCTAAACGGCGACATTATTGACTCGCTTGCTGAAAAGAACGTCCCAGGCTACGTGGCTTTGGACAGGGGCACCGCAGAACGGATGATGGTCCACATGTTCGATGACCCTTCATTCAAACCCGTATGGGATGGCCTGACATATTTCATCGGGAAAGAGAAGCGGCACCTTGTTTTCATCGTAGGCAATCACGACATCGAGCTTTCCTTACCAGTCGTCGAGCATTATATCCGGCGCCGTCTTGCTGAAAATAATGGTAATGCTGAGTCGCGAATCCACTTCGCGACCCATGGCAGCGGCTTCACTTGCAGCGTTGCCGGGGCTCAGGTCTTCTGCACGCACGGCAATGAAGTAGATGAGTGGAACTGCGTCGATTACAACTTGCTCAGCCAGCTGGCCAATGCAATCAATGCAGGCCGCACTGTTGAGCAGTCTAAATGGAAACCTAACGCAGGCACCCGCCTCGTCATCGATGTGATGAATAAGATAAAGCGGGACCATCCGTTTGTAGACGTCCTGAAGCCGGAAACGGCGGCCGTGGCCAGTATCCTTTTGGCCCTGAACAAGAATGTCTTTAAGGATATAAACCTCGAAGACGCCTTCCCCATTTTGCGCGACAAGATACGGGGAAGCCTGATTACGAAAAATCTGCTCGGCGCTGAAGCCACGGACTTGGCCAAGGTCCCCACGGAAGAGATAGCAAATGAAGCCGCAGAGCAGCTGCTTGGCCCGAGCTTTCTCGATGCAGTCAATGAGAAACGGACGGGTGGACGATATACCTCAGAGGACGACCTGCTTCGAAATGCAGAGAAAGCCATTGAGGGTGCTGCAAGTACGGAAGATGTGGAGGCAAGCGAGAGAAGTCCGGAAACCCTGGGCTTATGGGACATGATCACTGGCTGGGTCGGGCTCGTCCCAAAGCCTGAGGCACTCCGCCGGGCTCTTAAGGACTGGTTAAAAGACGACAGGAGCTTTGATGTCGACAACATAGATGATACCCTGTTCGAGGACATGAAAGACCGAGCCGGTAATAACATAGACTTCGTAGTCACGGGACACACTCACAAACCAAGGGCGCTCTGTTTTTCCGGAAACAGGTATTATTACAATTGCGGCACATGGATCCGGACCCTTCGCTTAACCAAAGAGGTACTCGACGATCAGGAAGCATTCGAGAAGAGCGTCTGGCCTGCTCTTAATTCTCGTTTAATGGACGCCCTTGACAATGCCATGATCCCCGGCCCCAACGGGACTACGGTCCCGCTGCTCTTCGACCGGACGAATGTGGTCCGTATCTCTGCCCGGGGCAAAAGCGCAGTGGGCGAGTTATTCCGCGTCACCGACGATATACAGGGCAAAACTGTGAAACTCGATCCCGAGCCCGGGACATCTCAGTTTAAGGTCGAGAAAGCATGAACAAATTCTATCGAGTCACACTTGAGTTCATTCGCCCGGGCCCGCCACATAATCAACTGTTGTCGCCCCTGACACCATATATGGCTCTGTGCGGCGAAGGTTCGCCGATTACATTCAATATAAACGTAGAGCATCATCAACTCCTCAGCCGTCTGGAATGTCTTCGCTACGTAACAGCGGACGGTCAGGGTGGAGTTGCTGTTCCCGACAGGATACGCGAGGCAGCTGTGTCGGAAATTGGAAGGGAGATCAGTCAAATTTTAAGCAAAGTCCAGACGCTCCTCGCTGAAGAGTGGAAAGCTGTCGGCAAAGCTGGCTCAAAAACAGGACATGCTGGTTCACAAATGGTCCACTTGCGCCTTATTCTATCGGGCTCAGAGCTGTCACTGATTCCATTTGAGATGGCCATTGCACCACAGGCGTTCCCCGGTGAAGCACTGGAACTGGCACTCCAGTCACACATCCCGGTTGCGCTGACCCGTGAAATACGCCGCAACCGTCCCCCCCTGCTTCGCTGGGACCACACAATCAAACCAACTATATTGTTTATATCAGCAGCGCCGGCCGGCCTGGATATTCCTTTACAATCTCACGTTAATGCACTTCGCTCAGCTGTTGAGCCCTGGGTCCGGTGGCCAAAGCGCACAAATAAGGATAAACCGTCAGAACCAGGCCCTCATGAAATCGACCGGCAACGATTGCCTCTCATTAAAGAGCGGCTGCGTTTGCTGCCGAACGCAAGCATTGAATCAATCTATGAGATCTGCTCGAAGCAACAATTTACCCACGTTCATATCCTTGCCCACGGCGACTATAGTGATGTGGGAGGAGAGAGAAGGTTTGGACTCGCCCTATGTAAGCACGGCAATCCGGCACTTAAGGAGGTAGTAAGCGGAAAACGTCTTGCCGAGGCATTGCAGGCCGAAGGTAAAAACGGATCGTGCCGATCCCAGCCCCTCATGGTAACCCTGATGACTTGCGATTCGGGAAATCCGGGTTCTGTTCTCGTTCCCGGCGGAAGCATTGCTCATGACCTTCATGCAGCAGGTATTCCGTGGGTATTTGCATCTCAGTTCCCTCTTACCAAGGCGGGATCAGTCAGGATAACGAGTGGCCTGTATCCCCGTATTCTTCGCGGAGAAGATCCGCGTCAGGCATTATACGAGGTACGCAGGAAGCTGCATATGAGCGCAGAACGTG
>JBFLYJ010000209.1:0-6059 GCA_040756635.1 Nitrospirota bacterium | reverse complement strand
CGTACGGCAGTAAGTGGTCTCCGGAAGAGGGCACGACAGATTCACGTAGATCAAACGGTAATATCAGGATTAATTACGGATTCAGTCCGATTACTGTTTTTTCATGGGCGTATAACTATTCGGATACAAGATATAAGGAAAGAGAACCAATTTCAAGGCAATCGGTTTCTATCGGAATACGTCAATATATAACCCAGTTATTTTATATTAACGGACGCATAGGTATGGATTATTCTTCATCTTCCACTAACAATACTAAAGTTGAAGCTTCCTTAACGGGCCCGATTGATGAGAAAACAGCGCTTAATATTGCATACTTAAAAGGAGATGAGATATCTTCTGACAGAGAGGACCTGTTTAGAAACTGGAGAGTTACCGGTAGTTTGACGAGGGAACTATCGGAGGATTTGATTAGTTCCCTCTCAGGATTTTACGGTGAGGGTAAGTTTGTTGATCTGGACGTCATTGACTCCCTTCTTGGAGTCAGTCTTAACATAACTTATGATTTCTGGGAAGATAAAAAAGGTAAAAGTATAAGAGGGAATGTTGGTTATACATATTCGGACCTAAGCTCAACTGATGAAAACCGTTCATACTCCAGAAGCGGGGTAACGTTAGGTCTGACAGTGGGTTTCTAGAATAAATGGTAAAAGAACAGAGAAAATTATTTATAAGGGTCCAGAGAGTTGCCGATTTGTGTTTGGTTACATTGGCCTTTTTTATAGGGTATATACTGAGAAATAAGATCCTGGATATTTATCCTCTTAATTTATTAGGGGAATATTTATGGGATGAGAATCTGCTCTCCATTAGTTATTATGCAATTTATATAGGGCTCTTACCAGTATTGCTTGTGATATGGGGAGGACTGTTGTCTTATTTTGGCATGTATAAGTCTTCAGGGATGAAAAGTATTCCCGAGGTGCTGCTTATTGTGTTTAAAACTACTCTTGTCGGATTTATCTTTTTTGGCAGTTACGTATTTATGCTGAGGATGCAGGAGGACATCAGCAGACTGTTTATAGGATTTACATTTTTCTCGGCAGCATTATTCATTTTCGTGGAAAAGATCCTGATAGGATATGTTACCAAGGTATTAAGCACTAGGGACAAAAGCTTCAAAAGCGCGTTAATCGCTTTCAGGAGAATATTAATAATTGGTACGGGCAAACGGGCAAGAAAATTCATTAGGATAATTGAAGGTAATCCTGATTTGAGTATTAAAATCATCGGGCTTCTTGATATGGAGGTGGAAAAGAAGGGGGAAATAATAGAAGGGCATGAAGTAATAGGGACATTAGACGATATCCCGGACGTAATCAACGCCAATATCGTTGATGAAGTAGTATTTATAGTACCGCGTTCCTGGCTTAACAAAATAGAAGACGTTCTGTTTTATTGTGAAAGCGCCGGACTGAAAGTTCATATAGCGGTCAATCTGTTTGATCTTAAGTTTTCGAGGGCAAAACAGACTGATCTTCAGGGATTCCCCTTGCTTGTTTTCGAGAGTACGCCCGAAAAGTTGGGCCATCTTTTCATAAAACGGGTAATTGATTTTGTGGCATCCGGTATAGCACTTGTATTATTGGCACCGGTGTTTCTATTCATTGCCATTTTAGTTAAAACTACCTCAAAAGGGCCGGTTCTATTTCGACAGCCAAGATGCGGACTTTATGGCAGGCAGTTTGTCTTATATAAATTCAGAACCATGATAAATAATGCTGAAGCCAAGCTTAAAGACATTCTTAAATACAATGAGATGGACGGACCTGTGTTTAAGATGGCAAATGATCCCAGGGTGACAGGCATTGGTAAATGGCTGAGAAAATCCAGCCTGGATGAGTTGCCTCAGTTATGGAATGTCTTCAAGGGAGATATGAGTCTGGTAGGTCCAAGACCTCCAATACCTTCCGAGGTCCAAAATTATGATAACTGGCAGAGGAGAAGACTTAGCATGAGGCCCGGGATAACCTGTCTATGGCAGGCAAGCGGGAGAAACAAGATAACAGATTTTAAAGAATGGATGAAGCTTGACCTTGAGTATATAGATAACTGGTCGTTATGGCTGGACATCAAGATTCTCATTAGAACTATACCTGTGGTGCTTATGGGGGTCGGCGCAAAATGAATAACAATAATTTATTTATTGAAAATTCAGGAGGAGTGAAGTGAGAAATTTTTCTTTTTCTCGGGGAATAACATGTATAACATTGGCAATCATAATATTCACGGGCGCAATTTGTTTTGCGCAAACCGGGTCGTACAAGGTAAAAGAACGTGATGTCATCTTGATAAGGGTGCTGGATAAGGAGGAGCTGACTACGCAGACAATGGTTTCATCTGACGGGACAATCGCATTTCCATATATCGGTACCATTGTAGTGAAGGACTTGACACTTTCGGAAATAGAGCACACAATCACGAAGAAACTCAGCGAAGGTTTCATCAAATTCCCCGTGGTATCGGTCACTATGACTCAGTCGTCCTTGATAAAAATCTATACGTATGGTGAGTTTCAAAAACTTGGCGAAATTCCGTATCAGGAAGGTATGACTGTGTTAACAGCCATGTCTCTTGCAGGCGGAGTTACACAGGATGGCTACTTCGGAAGGCTGATAGTAAGACGGAAAAGTGCAAGGGATAAAGAATATCAGGACATATCTTCTACATCGTTGAATTTTGGTATCATCGAGAACAAAAAAGTTGGGGAACTGCTTTTGCAGCCCGATGATATATTGACCGTTGAACGAAACAAGACCTTTCTTATCCAGGGAGAAGTAAAAAGAGGATCAGGAGTATATATGCTGGAAAAAGGTATTACCCTTTTTAAGGCAATAACAATTGCCGGAGGCATAACCCCGGACGCATTATATGGGAAAATCAAATTGCGCCGGAAGAAGGAAGGGACCTCTGAATATCGTGACAAAGAGATTGACGTCTCTGACATAACAGAGGGTGTTTCAACAAGCGATATCCCTCTTCAGGCCGACGACATTATTATTGTAGAACGGAATAAGACCTTTTTTATTCATGGTGAAGTAGCAAGGACTGGTGAATTTGTGCTTGAGAAGGGTATGACGGTAGTAAGGGCATTATCTGTCGCCGGAGGAATAAACGCTCAGGGTTTATACGGGAAAGTCAAATTGCGCCGGAAGGATGAAGGTTCATCTGAGTATCGCGATATGGAAATAGACGTAAAAGGGATAACAGAAGATGTTTCCGTCAATGACACACTTCTTCAGGCTGATGACGTCATTATCGTTGAGCGCAGTAAAAGTTTTTTCATGCACGGTGAAGTGGTGAGGACAGGGGAATTTGTTCTTGAAAAAGACATGACGGTTATGAGGGCCATATCTGTTGCCGGGGGGGTTACATCGGACGGTAAATATGGAAAAATAAAATTGAGGAGGAAGGTAAAAGACACGCACGAGTATAAAGAAATAATTATAGATCTTAAGCAATTCATAGAGAATAATTTGGGAGAGGATATAATGCTCGAGCCGGAAGATATTCTGATTGTGGAGCGTAATAAGACGTATTTTATATACGGAGAGTCCAATCGTCCGGGAGAGTATGTTTTAAAGGAGGACCTTACTGTTTCAAACGCAATTTCCATAGCCGGAGGGTTCACAAAATGGGGATCACCGAGCCGAGTGGAAATAGTCAGGGATGCTGATGACGGGGGCAAAGTAAAAATAAAAATCAATTTTACGGATATCATGGATGGGAAGGCCCCGGATGTATTATTAAAAGCAGGAGACACGATTATTCTCTCTGCAGGAGTTTTATAAGAGGAGATAGTGACTATGCAAGTCTCAAAAAACATTTCCATGCGTGATTACACGAGGATATTTTTTAAGCACAAATTTTTGATTGCTGCACTTGTTGCCGTTACGATGGTGACAGTTCATATAGGCCTCGCGATGAGGACCCCGATGCACACAGCGAGGGTCCAAATGATTATTTCAGGTACGAAGAAGACGGAAGCTGACTATTATAGAGGAGTAATCGCCGGGTCGATCGTCAGCGGACATAGTCAGCTTGTCAGGTCGACAAATGTGATAGCACGGGTGGTGGAAGCTCTAGGGCTTTATAAACGGCCACTGGATTATGAACTGAAGTATGCCTCGGGTATTAAGAAGTTTTTCATAAATTATGAATTCGGAGATCAGATACGGGAGTTTAATCAATTGCCTGAAAAAGAAAGGACGAGGGCATTATTTCAAAACGCTATGGGACAACTGGATGCAAATATAGATGTCGAGTCATCTCCGGACAGTCCTATATTTAACATATCTGTTACGGATTATAATCCCAATGAAGCCATTCGTATAGCAAATTCATTAAGCCGTTCATATGTTATTTATGATCTGGAACAGCAGGCCGCTGAATATGAGTTGGAATTCGGAGGGAAAAATTCAAAGGTGATCCAGATCTTGCAGTATATTGAAGATTTCAAAAAACATCTGGACGGGAAACTACTGCCAAATATTGAAGCCATGGGACCTGCCAGCATAAAAATAGTTGAACAGGCAAGAGGAACGACACAGGTCATTTATAAGCCGTCAAATTCAGTTGCGCGATTATTGAGCTTTATAATGAGTTTGTCGCTGGGATTCCTTGTCGCATTCGCGCTGGAATTCTTGAACCAGTCTATTCAATCGCCTCAGGACATTGAATCTCTTCCGGGGCTTGCCTGTTTGGGTTCAATCCCCAAGGCCGGGTCAAAAAGAGAATTACTGGTTAATTATGTAAATCCGAAAAATACGAAATATTTAAAAACATATCAGAGCCTGTCCAATCAGATTTATATCATGATGAATCAGCAGGGGAAAAATATTGCTCTTGTCACAGATGCCGAGGGCTCACCGGATACAAGTTATGTAGTCGCAAACCTGGGGATAAGTTTATCGGGTGATGAAGGGCATAAAGTAATAATAATCGATGCCAATATGAAATCTCCTTCAATACACAAAGTGTTTGACATACCGAATGATAACGGAGTTTCAGAAATACTCGAAGGCACAGTGGAATTTGAAAGTGTAATCACGGAGGTCCGCCCGAATCTGTATGTTATACCCGCCGGCCGGTCAAAGATGAATCCCAGTACTTTTTTAGGGGCTTCACTGATGGGAGATATAATGAAAAAGGCCGGCAGCATGGTTGATTTCGTTATCGTTATCGGCGCTAATGTGAAGGAATCCTCGGATGCAGTCTTGCTCTCAACTCATGCGGACGGTCTTATCCTCGTTATAAATGAAGGTCAGGTAAAGCGCCATATTGTTCAGCGGGCGCTCGCAGCTTTCGAGCAGAAGAAAATAGCAATTATCGGGGCGATAATCAATAATCGCAGACATGTTATCCCGGAAGTTATATATAAACGAACTTAGGACCGCTCCAGGATGGAGATGTGATGCCGCCGGAAGACGTTTCGCTTTTGACTGATTATAGACACTCTGGAGAGGAACCGATCTTGTATTTTTCTATTTTCTAATGAACGTTGTTCGAGAACTGAAATGAAATTTCTGGTGACCGGTGGGGCCGGTTTTATAGGATCCCACATAGTGGATGAACTTATTAATTGCGGACATGAGGTGGTTGTTGTTGACGACCTTTCATCCGGAAAAGAAGAAAATATTCATGGAAAAGTTAAGTTCTTCAGGATGGATATCAGAGACGAACGATTGAGATCGCTGTTTAAGAAAGAAAACCCTGAATATGTATGTCATCTTGCGGCCCAGATGGATGTTCGACGATCGGTTTCAGACCCAATATTTGATGCCCAGGTAAATGTGTTAGGAACACTCAATGTTATTCAGTGTTGCGTTGAGTACGATGTGAAAAAAATATTATTTTCTTCCACTGGAGGCGCCATATATGGAGAACAGGACGTATTCCCGGCCTCCGAATCACATCCGATAAAACCTCTCAGCCCTTATGGAATATCTAAACGCGTCGCGGAGCAGTACTTGCATTATTTCAAGTATTCCCATGGTCTGGATTACGTATCTTTACGCTATTCTAATGTATACGGCCCGCGGCAGGACCCCTATGGCGAA
>JBFLYJ010000208.1:0-6087 GCA_040756635.1 Nitrospirota bacterium | reverse complement strand
TCCTTTTTAATGGCAATAGAATGCTTCCAACCTGCGGACACGGCTTTCCAGTCAGAATCGCTTCCTATCTGTGCGGGATATGGCCTATTAGCTGTTGTTCCGTCTCCCAGTTGTCCTGAGTCATTAAGCCCCCATGCCCAGAGAGTTCCGTCAGGTTTTATGTATAAGGTATGATCATGGCCTGCTGATATAGATGCCCCGGCAAGTGGATGAAGAGGTGCATCTGTTATATAAGTTGTGCCGGAAACAATATGTGCATTCCCGTTTGTATCTATTGAAAGTGCTTTATTCAGGTATATAAAATAATTACCTATATCTGACAAAACCCAGGTTCCTGAGGTATTAGTTAAATATTTCAATTTGCTTGAAATGGTTTGATACAGTATATGAATACTATTGAGGGGACCGACCGCTATTGAAGTATAACTCATATAAGCATCTGCGGCAAGAGTGGAAACCACCCAGCTCCCGGATGCATTTGTAGCGTACTTCAGGGTATCGTTTGTGTCGTCAAGATAACTTATGTGAACTTTATTGTTTGAATCAACCGTGATAGAGGTGTACTTGCCGACATCGCCTGCACTGTCAATGATAGAGGTTGTCCATGTCCCGGAAGCATTAGTTCCATATTTAAGATTGTAGCTTATCCCGTCATAGTAACTGATGTGTATTTTATTGTTATTATCGACTGCTGCCGAGTTGTACATGCCAACGTTTCCTGCGCTGTCTATTACTGTTCTGTTCCACGAACCTGAGGTGTTCGATGCATATACAAGATTATCACCTGTATCGTCGAAGTAACTGACATGTGCTTTGCTGTTTGAGTCAGCCGCAATAGAAATATACTTCACATCGTCTGTACTGTTAATTGTTGAAGTATTCCAGATGCCGGATGTATCTGTGATATAAATCAGATTATTATTAGTCGCCCTGTAACAGAAATGAGAATGGTCCTGTGAGTCTATTGCCAGAGCAGGCGGATTATTGTATGTACTACCCGGATAAACCACGTTATAATCCCATGATCCAAAAACATTTGAAGCTAAAGTAAGGCCGTCTGATGTAAAGTAGCCGGCTTTTACAGTATCGTTTATATCTAGTGCCAGAGCTCCGATTTGGACTGAAAAATTATAACTGCTGTCAATTGCAGATGTAACCCATCCCCCCGTCTTATTTGTGGCGTATCTGACGGCCCAGTTACCATAATAACTTATATGTACCTTATCGCCTGCATCCAAAGCGATTGAAGCGGCGCTTCCTGTATCAATAACCGAAGCTGCCCATGAACCTGCTGCATTTGTTACATATTTAACTTTGCTGTTTGTCTGATCATAATAGCTGATATGCGCATGGTTATTCGAATCAACTGCAATATCGGTTTCCGTGTATTCATTATCATAATTATATGCTGATGTATAGTCGATTCCCGTGATGTCCCACGCGCCTGAGACATTAGTAGCATATTTGAGATAGCCATTTGTTCTATCGTGATAACTGATATGGACCTTGTTGTTTGAATCAACTGCGATTGAACTGTAATTACCTGTATCGCCGGAAGAATCAATGATAAGAGTATTCCATGTGCCGGAATCATTTGTACTGTATGCAAGATCATAATTATAAGCGCCGGTATAATGACTGATATGGATCTTGCCGTTTGAATCTACCGCGATTGAAGTTTTGCCAGTGGTGCTGCTGTTCTTTACTAAAACTTTGTTCCATGTACCGGACTCGTTTGTTGCATAATAAAGACCGCTTGGGAAATACTGGAAGCTTACATGGGCATGGCCATTTGTATCGAGGGCAAGGGAAATACCCTTAAAATAGATGTAGGGGATCCAGGGCGGCGCACCGCAAACCTCTTGATTATCAACGATTGTCTGGCTGACCCATACACCAGAAACATTTGTGGCATATTTGAGGTACCTGTGCATTTCATCGTAATCATTACAAGCCTCATACCAATCAGTATAAATAACATGCAGTTTATTAGCCGAATCTCTTGCTATGGCCTGTACCCCTCCGTACGCTATATCAAAAGGAATATCCTCAAACTGCCACTGCAGGCCATCATAATATGAATGCTGCTCAGGGCCGGTTTTAAAATAAAATATATGCGGATAACCACTCGCATCTATATCAATGCCCCGCGGGGAAAAGGGCGATACGGAGATTGCGGCACCCCGGCCATCAATTGTCTCTGTCCGCCAACCGGCAGACACCCCTGAAGATAAAAAAGCCAGAACAAAACAGGTAAATAAAAAGACTATCCGGAACGCCCTGCCTTTGAATGTCATCAACGTGCCCTCATAGACATGCAATAATAAAAATCCTTTGCATGTTCTCAAGTCATTAAACGTTAATAATATAGATTCTTTTAAATGGATGTTTGAATTAGCCTGCGCAAAAAACCAGCCTCACGTCCACAGCAACATCTGCAATCCCTGTTTTACTAACATACGCACAAAGATCAAAAATCTCTCATTTCAGGACATCAAATTATTCATGCCTATATCAATTATTTTATAAGAAAAGACTGCAGGACTCTTTTGCTAATATTTCTCAGATGCTCTGCAGACTGTATTTCTCCCAGTAGTCCCCAACATATTTGAGGACGAAAGTAAAATTGTATATATGCTTTTCTCAGAAGTTGCTTTAGTAGGCGCAAGGTCAAGGCCGGTGGAACGTAATTTATCTGCTGTAATGCAACTTTACTAAGGTCGAGATTGTCCAGCCCGGCCTCCCTTTTTAATCTCTCAGTCATTTCACTCCCGGGGACAGGCATCCAGACGGTAAACTGGGCCCTGCTGAGAGGAAGCCGTTTAGCCAGATCAATTGTATCCATAATATCCGTCTCATCTTCCTCCGGGTAGCCGATGATGAAGAAACCGCTCAGCCTGATCCTGGACACACTTTTTATCATCGCGATCTTTTCTTCTATCATCTCGATTTTCTGTCCCCTCTTCATATGGTCGATAATCCGCTGAGAGCCGGATTCGATGCCAAGTCCCAGTGAATAGCAGCCGGCTTTCTCCAGCAACCGGGCCAGCTCTTTATCAAGAGACTCGACTCTCACTCCATTCGGAAAGGAAATGCTTACATCCAGGCCCTCGTTGATTATGCCCGTACAGACAGATACAGCCAGCTCTCTGTTTGAAGTAAAACAGTCGTCTATTATCTGAAATTCCCTGACGCCATATTTGTTATAAAGAAGATTCATTTCCTCCAGAATTGACCTGCTGCTTCTTGTCCTTAATTTTCTACCCATGATCAGGGCATTTGCACAGTACGTGCAGTGGTGAATGCATCCGCGTGAACAGGAGATTGTGGCCAGAGGGAAATTCTTCACAAACCCTCCGATCGGGGCGTCCGGATATTCATCAGGACTTATTAAATCCCAGCTTGGCAGACCGACCGCGTCAATATCTTCGATAGGCTGCAGCGGATTGCAAACGGTTCTGCCGTTATTTCTCCAGATTAAGTTCGGTATATCCTCAAAATCAGACTTATTGTTTCTTTCCAGCTTTTTCAATAATTTCGGCAGGCCCTCTTCTGCCTCTCCCCTGAATGCAAAATCTGACTTTAACATGCTGAGGACATTTTCCGGATCACAGGATGGGTGGGCGCCTCCGGTTATTGTTGTTGCTGCCGGATTAAATGATCTGATCATCCGTATACTGTCTACAGCTTCTTCCACACTGCAGGTATACACCTGTATTCCCGCTGCATCGTAATCACAACGTTTTAAGCGGACTTCAAGCTTCTTTCTTGTCATCCCTTTTTTCATCCCGTCAAACAGGTCGACCTGGAACCCCTTGTTTCGAAGGGAGGAGGCGATATATGCAAGGCCCAGATTGGGAGTGCTTGTATACATTTGCTTTTCAGACGTTATAGGATTAATCAGGAGAATTTTCATCCATGTCCCTTAGCCGGATTTTAATGAAAACAAACAAAAGACCCTGCTTAATATAAATTTCAACTGCTCAAAATTTCTTATCTCTGTCAGGAGACCGATCAGTATTTTAGGCCGCAGATAAAACGAAGAGTAGGCTTTGATAAAAAGCTTCCTGATTCTGTCCTTTTCTATTTTCCCGGGAGCCCAGCTTATCTTGTTAATGACCACATTGTCCGTATCAAGGTCCTTCAGCCGGCCATCCTTTCTCAGACGCTCCGTCATCTCGCTGCCCGGCACGGGCATCCAGAGAGTAAAATTAGCGCGGTGAAGGGGCAGTTTTTTGGCAAAGCCGATTGTCCGTAAAATATCATCTTCCTCTTCTTCCGGATATCCGATGATGAAGAAACCGGACATTCGAATCTTAGAGGTCTTTTTTACGAGGCTGACTTTTTCCTCCACCAATGCGAGGGTCTGCCCTCTCCTCATATGGTCCATAATTCTCTGTGACCCGGATTCAATAGCCATTCCCAGGGAGTAGCAGCCTGCCAGTTCCAGATAATGAAGGAGTTCTTCATCAAGGGATTCTATGCGGACCCCGTTTGGAAAAGATATGCTGATATCAAGACCGCTTTTGATAATTTCCCTGCATACATCTATGGCGTTTTGTTTGTTCGACGTAAAGCAGTCATCCACAATCTGGAACTCTCTTATTCCGTACATGCTGTACAGCAGGCGGATTTCCTCCAGTATGCTTGCCTTGCCCCTCGTCCTGAGCTGTTTGCCCATGATGCGGGTATTGGCGCAGAACGTGCAGCTGTGCGCGCAGCCGCGAGAACACGATATGGTCGTCAGGGGACAGCGTCTTGCAAATGCCCCTATGGGAGAATATGGGTACTCGTGAGGGTTGATCAAGTCCCAGCTCGGCAGGCCCACTGAATCCAGGTCCTGAACCGGCTGCAGCGGATTGGCGATAACTTTCCCGTTGACCCTCCAAACGAGGTTATGGATGTCCGCAAAATCCATGTTCTTATCCCCCCGCAATTTCTTCAGGAGCTCCGGGAGGCCCTCTTCCCCTTCTCCCCTGAATGAAAAGTCGGCCTCTCTAATATCGTTCAGCACACCCTCGGGATCACCGGAAGGATGCGGGCCACCGATAACGGTAATGATTTCGGGGTTTAGTCCTTTTATCATTCCGAGCACCGCTTTAGCTCTTTTTACAGTGCAGGTAAGGACCTGTACTCCGGCAACATCATAATCCCCCCGCAACAATCGCTGCCTGAGCTTTTCGTATGACATGCCTGTTTTCATGCCGTCACACATGTCCACATGAAACCCCCGTTTTCGCAAGGCAGCAGCCAAATACCCCAACCCCAGGTTAGGAGTATTGTGGATCATTCTTCTCTCAGGTGTGAGAGGATTAATTAAAAGAACATTCATTGTTAATCTCAGAACCCAGTTGACCGAACCCTAATAAATCATCTCATGCGACACGCTAATTAAAAAAAATGGAACCTGCGGCTGCAATCTCTGTCATTATTCAGAAACAACGTTCTCGATTGTAGTCTTCCCGCTTGCGATCACCACATCCCCATTCAACCTTGACGTCCCGCTTACCTCAGTGTATTCACAATCATACCCGCCGGAAATAGTGACCGTCTTGTTCAGGTCAAGCCGCAAGCTTCCGGAAAAGATAATGTTATGCGCCTGTATGACGTCCCCGTCCGCAGCATTATCATAAGCATCCTGGAGCGATGAATAATACGCGGATACCGCCCCGAGCGTCCTTACCGGAGGATTAGGACATAAAACAGAAACAAACCCTCTTGCCGGATTATAACTCAATCCCACGACTTCCCTGTTATTATTGATCCCGATTATAGCCGTGTTGTTACTGTCCGGAGATGTCACGACAATATATGCGCCATCAGTGTACACAAATCCCCTGACAACATCCCCATCAGTTCCATAACCCGCAACTGCTCCGCTGTCATCTATATCTTCCGGCACTGCATCCAGCCATCCTGGAGGCAGCAATTCGGTGTATTGTCCATTATGGTAAATATATCCCTTGTTATTGCCGTTTCCGTCCGTGCCGGTTCCGATGACCACTCCGCCGTTATTAATATTATACGCAGCGGCTGATATCCAGCCGGGGGGAATAAGTTCAGTGTATTCCCCGTTGTCGTAAATAT
>JBFLYJ010000207.1:0-6108 GCA_040756635.1 Nitrospirota bacterium | reverse complement strand
TGAGGGAAGAGAAGAACACCATCCCAACCAGCTTTCCGGGGGCCAGCAGCAGAGGGTGGCCATCGCAAGGGCGCTTGTGAATGACGCCCCGATCATCCTAGCCGATGAACCCACCGGCAACCTCGACACTAAGACCAGCGCCGAGATCATGGAACTCTTTGTGAAGCTGAATACCGAATCAAATATCACGATCATACTTGTGACCCATGAGAATGATATATCAGATTACAGCAAGCGTGTAATAAAATTTCTCGACGGACGCATCGTGAGCGATGAAAAAAAATAATCATAAAATCTCCCCTGCCCCTCTTTTACAAAGAGGGGATATAACCAGTCCCCCTTGATAAAGGGGGATGAAGGGGGATTTTCTCAATTTATCTTCCTTATCCTATAAGAATATGATTAACATACCATCTACATTCAAGATATCATTCAGGGCGCTCTGGGTGAACAAAATGCGCTCGTCCCTCACCATGCTAGGGATCATCATCGGGGTCGGCGCCGTAATCGCGATGCTCGCGGTCGGCACAGGCGCGAGCCGCCAGATAGAACTGCAGATTTCAAGCATGGGCAGCAACCTCCTCATGGTCATTCCGGGGGCGACCACCGCGGGCGGTGTCAGGATGGGCTCAGGGACCCAGTCAACTCTGACATTGGGAGACGCCGAAGCAGTATTAAAAGAATGTCCGGCAGTCGCTGATGTGGCGCCGGTGCTCAGCGGCGTGGCCCAGGCCGTATACGGTAACCAGAACTGGTCGACAGGCATTACCGGCACAACCCCCGGTATGTTAAACGTACGCGACTGGAAACTCACTGCGGGCAGGGCGTTTACCGAACAGGATGTTAAAAGCGCTACAAAGGTATGCCTCATAGGACAAACGGTCGTGGACATGCTCTTTGGAGGGCTCGACCCCGTCGGACAAATAGTGAGGATAAAAAAAATACCGTTTACCATCATCGGGGTCCTTGAGCCGAAAGGCCAGGATCCGAGAGGGCATGATCAGGATGATACGATCTTCGTTCCGGTCACAACAGCCCAGAAAAAACTCTTCGGCACCGCGTTCCCCGGCATGATAAGAATGATCATGGTAAAGGCTAAAAGCACCGGGGACCTTGATGCAGCGGAAAGACAGATAAACGAGCTGCTCAAAGAGAGGCACCACATCGGTCCGAAACAGGACAATGATTTCAGCGTCCGCAATCTGACTCAGATGATGCAGGCCGCGGAGGAGTCATCAAAGGTCATGACCATGCTGCTAGGCGCCATAGCGTCCGTCTCGCTCCTCGTCGGCGGGATCGGCATCATGAACATCATGCTCGTATCGGTCACCGAACGGACAAGGGAGATAGGAATACGCATGGCTGTAGGCGCAAAGACCTGGGACATCAGGCTCCAGTTCATCATCGAGGCTCTTACGTTGTCATTTATAGGAGGGATCATAGGCATTTTAGCCGGGATACTGACCTCTCGGATAATAGCCGAGCTTGCCGGATGGACCACGCTGGTCTCTCCCCTCTCGATCCTGCTGGCCTTCGGTTTCTCAGGGCTTGTCGGTATATCCTTCGGTTTTTACCCGGCCTATAAGGCGTCGCTGCTGAATCCCATAGAAGCATTGAGATATGAGTAGGGGCGTCTTCAACCCTGTCTCTGCACTATTCTGACGATTCATAACGTCAGGCAGAATAAGTTTATGAATAAGTTGGGTTAGTGCATAATAATAAGAATGCTGATTTTTTTCGTTATCGTAATTTCATACTGCTCGGCCAACTTATATTTCTTTTACAAGGTCACAACATTATTTAACGTCGGACCGGGGTTTAAGATACTGACAGGCATTGCCGTTTTTGTCATGACACTGATGCCGGTCTTCATCCCGATTTACAGCCACAGGGCTTCTGAACGGTCCATGAAAATTATTTCTTACACAGGATACCTGTGGCTGGCCTTTCTCATCCCCTATTTCCCTGCCGCGCTTATCCTCGACCTCGTCACAATCGTATCGCCGTGGAACAGCTGGATCGCGGAACACGTTCATATTGCATTCGCAGTCCCTCTGTCCATAGCGGGTCTGATTGTTGTTTATGGTTTTTTTGAGGCGAGAAATTTAAAGATCGAAAGGCTCGTCATTCGGACATCAAAACTGCCTGCCGGGACCGACTGCGTCAGGATTGCCCAGATATCCGACCTGCATCTTAGCGTCACGGTCGGTAAAACAATCATAAATAAGATCATCAGGGCGACCGAGAAAGAAAGCCCCGACATCATCGTCTCGACCGGCGATCTGATAGACGGTATAGTAAAACACGTCGGCCATCTTTCAGCCCGGCTGAGATTGCTAAACGCCCGGTACGGGAAATTCGCGGTCACCGGCAATCACGAATTTTACGGCGGGTTGAGGCACACCGTTAAATTTATTGAAGACTCGGGCTTCACCGTCCTGAGAGACAGCGGCGTTACAGTGGAAAACGTCATCAATGTAGCCGGGATGGATTTTACCGGAGGGGAGACAAGGGGATACAGTAATGACGCAGCAAGAAGGGATGAGAGAGACGTACTTTCAGAACTCCGGCCCGGGCTATTTACTCTCCTGCTTAAACACCGTTCCGACGTAATAGAAGAATGTCTCGGCCTCTTCGACCTTCAGCTATCCGGCCACAGCCACAAAGGCCAGATATTCCCCGTCAACCTTGCCACGATGTTCATGTTTTCGTATCACACCGGCTTTACTAAACTCCCGAAGGGCTCGGCCATCTACACCAGCCGAGGAACTGGCACCGCCGGTCCGCCCATCAGGTTTCTCTCGGCTCCGGAGATCACGATCATTGATGTAGTGAAAGAGTTATAGAATTTGTAGAGTCATGGAGTTTCGGAGTTTAGCAGATTGCTCGAAAACTACTTATGGCACCCACTGCCGTCTTTGACCCGAAAAAATATCCCCTCTTTAGCAAAGAGGGGGCAGGTGAAATTTCTATAGAAATCCCTTGCCCATGGACAGGAAGTTTCCATTTGCTTGACATCGTGTCTCTAAATGGCCGACTCCGTTTCTCCGGTTTGTACCGATTATTTTAATTCAAAATTCCCGATGGTAACTGATCCGTCAATAACCGTCAATGTCCCATGAAGTATTGTTGCGCTCTCTTGTACATCAAAAGCACAATCATACCCGCCATTTAAGGAGACCGATTTATTTGAATCCAAATACAGGTCTTCAGTAATCTCTCCCTTAATCTGGAGAGTTTCAAAATTATACGCGGCATCATATGCCGATTGAAGAGTCGAATAGTAGATCCAGGTCGCGGTGTTCCTTACCTGAGGCCCGTCAGGATAGATATTAGCATCGTTATCGTTACAGTCGGAGTCGATACCGATCGGGCACAATGCACTAGCGGGATTGCCGTAACCATCCCCGTCATTATCAGAGCATAGAGGCGCATTCGTTGCATATTTAATTCTCCGGTTCGACTCGTCATAATAGGCAATGTGCATATCGTCATTTAAATCAGCATCGAGAGAAGTATATAACCCCGCATATAAAGAACTGTCAACTGTTGTCTTAAGCCACTCGCCTGTGGTATTTGTCGCATATCTGAGATTATGTAAGCCGGAATAATAACTAATATGAGGATTATTTAATGAATCTAGATCAAGTGAAGTCCACATGCCGCCAATGCTGTCAATTACTTTTTTGACCCAATCGCCTGAAACATTGGTGGCCAGTTTAAGACTACCGTTTGAGTATCCTCCAGAATAGCTGATATAGACTTTATCGCTGGAATCTACAGCGATGGAATTACTCTGTCCTGCATAACCGGAGTTATCGATAATAGTTTTGACCCATGTCCCCGATGCATTCGTTGCATATTTCAGATTGGGCTGAGGATCGATACTGAGATAACTAATATGCACCCTGTTACCTGAATCAATAGCGATAGAGGAGCCCGATCCGACGGATTGGACCCAATCAATTGATGTCGCAGCCCATGGGCCTGAAGAGTTCGTGACATATTTAAGAAAAGCGCTCGCGGCATCATAATGGCTTATATGCACTTTATCATTGGAATCTATCGCCACGGAAGGGTAATATCCCGGCGACCCTTGACGATCTAAAGTATAGATGACCCATATTCCGCTTACGTCCGTAGCGTACTTAAAATGAGGCGTATATGCATCTATATATGCCTGATAGACTATATGAACTTTATCGTTTGAATCGAGGGCCATCGAAAGAAAAACTCCAGCATATCCCAAGGTTTCTATAGTTCTGAAAATCCAGTCCCCTGACGCATTTGTAACATATATCAGGTCATTTGAGTTGAAATATGCGATATGCACCTTATTGTTTGAGTCAACGGCTAAAGATATAAGTGTACTGCTGGGCAAAGTATTGTCCAGTGTGACAATGCTCCATTCGGCACTTGAAATACGCGGCACTGCCATTAAAAAAGCCGTGAAAATTAACAACAAGCCGACTTTCCTGGATAAATTCTCAACTGCTCCTGCAAAATCATACCCTTTCATATTCCTCCTTTTCCTCGCCCACGTGAGTTATAGAAGTGGGGGTACGTCTTTCATTCTGCTCTTTTTTTTACTTGCTGCTGATCAATGGCTCACAGTATAATAATGCGTCCCAAAATATTCTGCAATCATATCACTGTACCCATGGTCATAATTTGCTATCCGGAAACAGTGAATAGTGTCAGCGTTCCCCACATACTGATTGTGTAACACTAGAGAAAATGGATGTATTGTCATTCCGGACTTGATCCGGAATCCAGACTTTTCAAAGTATTGCAAGCCTCTGGATCCTGAATAAAGTTCAGGATGACAATTATGAGACAGTCTGACACATATGTATGGACCAACAGATGATACAGCCCCCTGGTATTGATGATATTGGAAATTCATGATAGAATTTGCCTTGATAACAGTACATATTATTTCACTTACCCGGCAACATCATAAGGAGGCAGCTATGAGATTTATCAGGATTGTTTTGGTGTCAATTGTGGGCTTAACTCTTGCAACCGGATGTGTAACTTCAAAGAAATACGAGGCACGCCTCAGCGACATTATCGCCCTTAATAACGAAAAGACAAACCTCACGAGAACGCTTGAGGAAACGGAAAACAACCTTAATAAAGAGAAAGCGGCAAGGCAGGGGCTTGAGATCGACGTTGCCAGGCTCAGCTCGGAAAAAGAGGATCTTACGCAGGCGAATGAGGTACTGATGACGGCCAACAAGGATATGAACAAGTCCGTTGCCCAGATCTCCCAGGAAAAACTGATGGCCATCAAGGAGAAAGATAAGATCATCGCTGATCTTACGCAGGAGAAACAGGACGCCATAAAGGAAAGGGACCGCGTCATCGAGGAGCAGAAGCATTCATACGACAACGTCGTATCGGAGCTTACGGAAGAGATTAAAAAGGGGGAGATCGCGGTCAGGCAGCTTAAGGACAAACTTACCCTCACGATGGTCGAAAAGATATTGTTTGATTCAGGCAAGGCGGACATAAAGGCCAACGGCAAGAAAGTGCTCGACAGGGTGGCAGACATTCTCAAGACCATAAATGACAAGCAGATAAGGATAGAGGGACACACCGACAACGTGCCGATCGGCCCGGCGCTGGCCGAGAAATTCCCTACCAACTGGGAACTCTCAACCTCCCGCGCCACTACTGTGGTCAAATACCTGCAGGAAAAAGGCGTCAATCCGGCATTGCTGAACGCGGCAGGCTATTCGGAGTACAAGCCGGTCGAGTCCAATGAGACGGATGATGGGAAGTCCAAGAACAGGAGAATAGAGATCGTACTGATCCCTCTTGATAAAGAAAGCGTACCTGCCCAGTAAGAAGTGAACGGGTAACGTCATGGAAGTGAAGATCAATAAAAGCGTCTTGTCTCTTGTTGAAGGCGACATAACAAGGCAGGACACCGACTCCATCGTGAACGCCGCCAACAGAAGTCTTCGCGGCGGAGGGGGAGTGGACGGCGCGATCCACAGGGCCGGAGGGCCGAAGATACTCGAGGAGTGCATAAAAATAGGCGGCTGTGAAACAGGGGAGGCGGTCATTACGTCGGGCGGAAACATGAAGGCATGATACGTT
>JBFLYJ010000206.1:0-6109 GCA_040756635.1 Nitrospirota bacterium | reverse complement strand
TCAGTAAGACACTTATAATCATCATTGCAGCTGCTGTTTTGGTTCTTGGTGCGGGTGGTTTTGCAGGGTACAAGTTACTTGCAGGCAAAAAGAGCGACAGCAAGACACACGAAGAGAAATCGGACGCCAAAACTTCAATGATTGCGATGGACCCTTTTGTTCTGAATCTTGCGGACCACGGCAGGTACCTGAAGGTCACGATACAGTTTGAAATATCCGATCAGTCGCTTTCCGAAACAGTTAAATCCAAAACGCCTCAATTAAGAGATACCATTATCACCCTCGTCAGCAGCAAGTCGTTAAACTCGATGTCCAGTCCTGAAGGCAAGTTCCAGCTTAAGGACGAGCTGCTTTTCAGGGCCAATCAGGTTATGGGAATGGAAAAGGACGTTTTCAAAAACCTTTATTTTACTGAATTTGTAATGCAATGAGTGACAAAATACTTTCACAGGATGAAGTCGATGCCCTGCTAAAAGGGGTTGCGTCAGGCGAGATCGACACTGAAGAGGCCAAAGGCAAAATAATGGCGGGCGTACGCCCCTTTGACTTTACTAATCAGGAGCGTATTATTCGCGGCAGGATGCCGGGCCTCGAAATGGCAAACGAATCCTTCGCCAGACTCTTCAGAAATTCTGTCTCCAACCTTATCATGAAGTTTGTAGATATAAGTATTCAGAACGTCGAAATAATAAAGTTCGGTGATTTCATTAAAACCATCCCCGTTCCCTCAAGTATCAATATTTATAAAATGGACCCTCTTAAGGGGTACTCTTTACTTGTGCTTGAAGCACCTCTCGTTTTTGCCTTTATTGAGTTCTTCTTCGGCGGGGCCAATGCCCAGAACATCAAGTCTGAGGGAAGGGCGTTTACCACGATTGAGCAGAGGGTCATACAAAGAATCGTAAACATGGCTTTGAAGGATTTCGCGGCTTCATGGGGCGGGATTGCGCAGGTGACCCCTGAATACGTGAGCTCGGAGATTAATCCTCAGTTTGTGACGATTGTTACGCCCGCTGAAATAGTAATCAATATCGAGGTCATGATTGAAATAGAGGATTTTGCGGGCCGGATGTTCTTTTGTGTCCCGTATTCCACGATTGAGCCTGTAAAAGAGAAACTTTATTCAGGCATACAGGGGGATAAATTTGAGACCGACCAGCGCTGGTCACTGATAATGAAGAATATACTGAAACAGACCCAGGTAAAAATAACTGCTGAGATAGGGCGTTTGTCGCTGACCTTCGGGGACATAATGAAATTCAAGGCAGGCAATGTTATTAATCTCGGGAAGTCGATAAATGATGACTTCGTCATATACGTGGAAGGACTGCCCAAATTCAAGGGGACACCGGGTTTCAGCAGAGGTAACCAGGCAGTCAAATTAAAAGGGATCATTGAATGAAAAAGCGTTTTATACGATATTCACTCAGGGTTGCCCGGGAAAAAACAGAAGGACTCACCCTGAAGTAAAACGTATAACAAATACGGAGGTAATTTATGGAAGAAAAGGAAGCAGCGGCGCAGGAGAAAGCCAGACAGGGAGTTAAAGTACAGGAGCCGGCGTTTGGCGACCTGAAGGATGATAACAAGTCATCGGCTGAGAGAGACATAGAATTTCTCCTTGACATACCGGTTGAGATCACAGTACAGCTTGGCGCCTCCAAGATGCTTATAAAAGAGCTTCTTCAGCTCGGCCAGGGTTCCGTGGTGGAACTCGAAAAGCTCGCGGGCGAACCCATGGAAATACTCGCCAACAACCGGCTCATAGCAAGAGGCGAGGTGGTGGTTGTCAATGAAAAATTCGGTGTTAGGCTGACTGACATAATCAGCCCCTCGGAAAGGCTTACACAACTGAAATGACAGGAACTTATTTACAGGTGGCCGCGGCCCTTCTGTTTGTTGTGCTTCTGATAGTGGGGGCGGGATTCGTCCTGAAGAAAAAGCAGAACAGGTTCGGTCTCATGAGCATTGTAAGTTATCAGCCCTTCGGGCCCAAAAAAGGAGTGGCTGCGTTAAAAATAGGAAAGGAAGTACTAATACTGGGACTTACCCCAAATGACATAAGGCTTCTGAGGGTTTTTAAAGACGAAGATATTGATCTGCCTGAGCCGGACGGACTTCAGAGCAAGTTCGGGAAGCTCATGAATATGGGAGCACAGAGAAATTGAAGATAAATAATCGTGTCATGAAAATTACGGAAAAATATAAAACAGGCAATGGAGGCCGTCAATTGCCCTTTGAAGGGAGTCGGTCTGTAAGGTCCTGCTTCAGCAGACCGGCAATGATCATTATTTTGCTTACAGCCATGATCTTTGCCGCGGCTTCGCCGGCGCACGCCATTGATTTCAAGGACATCAATAATCCATTAATAGAGACGTTCCTAATAATCAGTTTTCTTTCCTTTCTCCCTGCAGTGCTGATTATGGTTACTTCTTTTACACGTATTGTCGTTGTTCTTTCATTTTTACGGCATGCCTTCGGAGGGCAGACCGTACCGCCAAATCCGGTGATCATAGGGCTTTCGCTCTTCCTGACTTTTTTTGTAATGGCGCCTACCATAGACGTCATCAACGAAAAGGCAGTTACTCCGTATCTTCATGAGGAGGTGTCCTTTGGCGAGGCGATCGATGAAGCAGTGCCTCCGTTAAGACTGTTTATGCTGAAACAGACGAGACAGAAAGATATAGCATTATTCGCCGGTCTTTCAAAGAAGCCCGTCCCTGACAAGCCTGAGGAACTTACGATGGGGGTATTGATACCCGCCTTCGCGATAAGCGAATTAAAGACGGCTTTTGAAATCGGCTTTCTGCTGTTTCTCCCGTTTCTGATTGTGGACATGGTCATAGCCAGCATACTCCTGAGTATGGGGATGATGATGCTTCCGCCGGTGATGATATCGCTTCCTTTTAAACTGCTGTTGTTCGTCCTGGTTGACGGGTGGAACCTTATTGTGGGTTCACTGATGAGGAGTTTCTGATGACGATAGATACGATAAACGGAATAACGACCGAAATGTTTAAAGTTGTCATGTATGTTGCGGGGCCGCCGCTTCTGACGGGCCTGGTAGTCGGTCTTATTATAGGTCTGTTCCAGTCCGTAACGCAGATACAGGAATTTACGCTGACGTTCGTTCCGAAAATGCTCGTAGTCTTTGGATGCCTGTTTCTTCTTATGCCCTGGATGTCGGAGAAACTTATAACATTTACCACAAACCTTATAACACAGATACCGGCATACGTGAAATGAAAATCGAATATATAACACAAGGTGAAATATGACAGCTGATCTGAACACAGCCGCTTTTTCTGGATATATAACAAATTTCCTGTTTGTCCTGCTCAGGTCCAGCATATTCGTCAGTTTTCTCCCTGTGATAGGGGGCAAACAGATGCCTCCCCAGTTCAGGATAGGTCTGGCTGTTTTTATATCGCTGCTTCTGACCCCGGTCGTCAATTTTACGATTGCGGAAAACAGCATACCGATTTTGATCGTAAAGGAGATAATTATCGCTATGACGCTGGGGTTCGCCGTGAGGCTGGTATTTCTGGCGGTAAATATGGCGGGTACTTTCATGAGTTATATAATGGGGCTTTCGATGGCCCAGGTCTTTAATCCTGAAGTAGGCCAGGACACTCTTGTGGCCGAGATCTACGGCATCATCACCATGCTGCTCTTTCTGGTCGTGGACGCGCACCACGATCTGATCTTTGTTTTTGTAAAGAGTTTCGAGTTGCTGCCTGCCGGACAGTTGAACATCGCGCCTCTGCTGCCAGCGGTCGTGACCATGGTCAGCGGTTTTTTTGTTATGGCGTTGAAGATTGCAGCCCCCGTGATGGTCGGGCTCCTGATAGTACAGCTCCTGTCCGGATTCCTGTACAAGATGGCGCCTCAAATGAACATATTTTTCGTCGTACTGCCGCTGAACATATTCCTTGGGATAATGCTGATGATATTGAGCATACCTGTTTTTGAACACGTGCTCGGTATAAGTTTCAGCGACCTCAGGGGAGAAATGATAAGGCTTCTTATGATGGCAAAAGGATGATTATCTCTAAACTCATATTGGATTGCCATATGACAGACAGAAGTGAAGGAATAGAAAATGGCTGATGAATTCCAGGAAAAAACAGAGCAGGCCACCCCGCGAAAGAAACAGAAAGCACGGGAAAAGGGCCAGGTCGCGAGGAGCAAAGACCTTACATCAACGATCACGATGGGCGGCATCATAATGATATTCTATTTTGGCGGGCAGCATTTTTTCATGAGTCTGGCCGGTGTGACAGGCGGAATGCTCAGCCTCAAATACGGGACTGACCCTATGCAGGTATCCAAGATCGCCATCTTGCAGGGAGTGAAAATAGTCATCCCGTTTTTTATCGTTTCGGTAGTCATGGCCCTGCTTGCCTCAGTTATGCAGGACGGTATTGTTCTAAAACCTCTAAAGTTCGAGATCGAAAAGCTCAACCCCATACAGGGTATGGGCAGGATCTTCTCATCAAAAGGCCTCATAGAATTATTGAAAAGCATGCTGAAGTTCTCTGTAGGTGGATGGCTTGTTTATTACATCATTAACAAGGACCTGAAGATACTTCCCAGGCTTACCGCAATGGAAATGAATGAAATGGTGAAGGTCTCAACAAAACTGATAATGGACGCCATCATAATCGCTTTTGCCTATTACATGGTTGTGGCGATTATCGGATATTTCATTGATAAATGGCAGTATGAAAAGTCTCTAAGGATGAGCAAACAGGAACTTAAGGAAGAGTCCAAAGAATCTGAAGGGGACCCGATAGTCAAATCCAGGATAAAGAGCGCGCAGAGGGCCGCTGCAAGAAAACGCATGATGCAGGAGGTGCCGACCGCTACGGTAGTAATTACGAACCCGACCCATCTGGCCGTCGCCGTCAGATATGAGGACGGGGTGATGCCGGCACCAAGGATAGTCGCGAAAGGTGCCGGAATCGTCGCTGAAAAAATTAAGGAGATAGCGAGGGAGAACGGCGTGCCGATCATTGAAGACAAACCGATCGCGAGGGCGCTGTTCAAACTGGAACTGAACGAATTTATACCGGAAGGCCTTTATGTGGCGGTCGCCAAGATACTTGCATATATTTACAAACTGAAAGGGAAATTATGAACAGCGGACTCCGGAAAAGGAAAACGGAAAGAGAACTTGTATCACAGAAACAATCCATGTGTAACAGGAGCAGTTCAATATGAAAACACTTGCCCTGCTGAATAAAAGAGAAGACGTGCTGGTAGCCCTGATACTGGTTGCAATAATCGGAGTAATGCTCCTGCCGATGCCTCCGTTTCTTCTTGATATACTGCTGACACTTTCGATCTCACTTTCGATAACAATACTTGTTACATCCGTCTATATTAAGAGACCTCTCGATTTTTCAGTGCTGCCTACTCTGCTGCTTATAACCACCCTGTTCAGGCTTGCGCTGAATGTCGCGACCACCAGACTAATTCTTTTAAAGGGTAATGAAGGGGTTGATTCCGCGGGACAGGTCGTCAAGTCCTTCGGGAATTTCGTGGTCGGCGGCGATTACGCTGTGGGTATAATTATCTTCCTGATCCTGGTAATCGTCAATTTCGTCGTAATAACGAAAGGGTCAGGCAGGATAGCTGAGGTTGCCGCCAGATTCACACTTGATGCGATGCCAGGCAAACAGATGGCCATTGACGCGGACCTTAATACGGGTCTTATCGATGATAAGGAAGCGCGCAACCGCAGGGACGTCATCGCAAGGGAAGCCGACTATTACGGGTCAATGGACGGTGCCAGCAAGTTCATAAGGGGAGACGCGATTGCGGGCCTCATAATCACAGCCATCAATATTCTCGGAGGACTCATAATAGGAACTCTCCAGAGAGGTATGCCCATACTGGACGCGGCTACTACTTATACGATACTTACAATCGGCGACGGCCTTGTGTCTCAGATCCCGGCCCTGCTGGTATCGACCGCAGCGGGTATAGTGGTCAGCCGCGCAGGGAAAGAGAGCAACATGGGCAAGGACATCACGAGCCAGGTCCTGATCAATCCGAAATCGCTTGTTACCGTCTCCGGAGTGTTGATGCTCCTTGGTATCGTACC